>NZ_JBWYIZ010000015.1:0-60065 GCF_056779995.1 Acinetobacter sp. ANC_7504
CGAACTCAGAAGTGAAACCTCTTAGCGCTGATGGTAGTGTGGGGTTACCCATGTGAGAGTAAGTCATCGCCAGCTCATTATTCTAAACACCCCCTTCATTCGAAGGGGGTGTTTTTTTATATATATAAAATTGAATTTCAAAATAATTAAATCCTTGTAATTAAATAAGAAGCTCCATTCAGTTAATTTATGCTAAACAATAAATGCCTTAGTGATAAGGCTAATATCATAAAAACAACCCAACTAATTAGTTGAAAAGCTAAATAATAAACAATAATGAATGGTTCAAAAAATGAATGATTTACAATGAAATTTTTATTTACAAATAGCATCAAAGTTGACTATTAAATAAAATGCCAATCCTAATTTGCAGATTGAGTATTGAAAATCAAGATTTCAGTCGAAAGGTTATATAAGAATTTATTCTTAGTAACTAAGAATAAATATAAAACTCTTAAAACTTGAATTTTCATGATTTTTTATGCCAATTGAATTATTAATCAATCTATTAAATGAATAGTCCACTAGAAAGTTGTATAGACAAAAATCCTAATTTATTGCATTTATATAAAATATGAATCTAGGTTCATTATTTTAAAAATACTCACAATTGGAGGTGAGATAAAAATGACAGCGCAGACAATGAATGTGAATGCTGTAATTGATAATGCAAAATTTAAACCCTTTCATTTATCAATCGTATTATGGTGTTTATTTATCGTAATTTTTGACGGTTATGATTTAGCAATTAATGGTGTAACGTTGCCACTTCTTATGCAAGAGTGGGGGATGACTTCTGTCCAAGCTGGGTTATTAGCGAGCACAGCGCTAGCGGGGATGATGTTTGGTGCGATGCTTTTTGGCATGTTGGCAGATAAAATTGGTCGAAAAAAAGTTATTTTAATTTGTGTAACCTTGTTCAGTGGTTTTACTTTTTTAGGAGGATTCGCAACTAATCCAACAGAATTTGGAGTTTTAAGATTTATTGCTGGACTTGGTATCGGCGGTGTTTTGCCAAATTTAGTAACTTTAACTTCTGAATATGCACCACAAAAATTGAGAAGTACCTTAGTTACGATTATGTTTAGTGGCTATGCAGTTGGCGGAATTATGGCGGCTTTATTGGGTGTAAAATTTACACCTGAATTTGGTTGGCAGATTATGTTCTTTATTGCAGGAATTCCATTATTAGTATTACCGTTTATATGGAAGTATATGCCTGAATCACTAACATTTTTAGTGAAACAAAAAAATTATGAACCTGCCTCAGAAATTATTAATAAGATTAATGCAGATTTAAATGTTAATTCTTCAACTCATTTGGTTCTAAACGAAATTAAACTACCTGATGCATCGGTTAAATCTCTTTTTACTGATAATAGAGCGACAACGACGTTGTTATTTTGGTGCTGCTTTTTTATGTGTCTTTTAATGACATACGCATTAGGAAGTTGGTTACCAAAGTTAATGATGGCTGCAGGTTATTCTTTAGGAAGTAGTTTAACGTTTTTACTTTCATTAAATATTGGCGCTGTCATCGGTACTATTGGTGGTGGAATTCTAGCAGACAAATTTCATCTCAAACCTGTAGTGATTTCGATGTTTGTAATTGGAGCTTTTGCTTTATTTGGATTAAGTTTCAATTCGCCGCCAATGGTTATTTATCTACTTGTGGCATTGGCTGGTGCAGCATCAATTGGTACAAGTATTTTAATATATAGCTATGTAGCGCAATCTTATCCAATTGCTGTACGTTCAACTGGGATTGGTTGGGCTTCAGCAGTAGGGCGTATAGGTGCAATTGTCGGCCCCATTGTCATTGGTATTCTTTTAGGAATGGAATTGCCGCACAAATGGAATTTCATTGCCGTTGCTATACCAGCAGTAATTGGTGCAATAGCCGTATTCTGTATTAAAAGGACAAAAGTGATTGAAACAGTTCCTGAAAAAATAAAAATCGCATCTTCAATTACACAGTAGAATAAAAGCCTCATAAGAGGCTTTTTTATAAATGTGATTTTAAATTTTTTTGATGCTCTTTTACCTGTTTGGCATAACGTTTACCTTGTTTTTTCATTTTTCGATTTGTGTTGTATCCAGTAGGTCCAACGTTGTAATAGGCCAGTGCTTTTTTCCAGCTACCAGCAGATTGATTATATTTTGATAGGATAAAAGTCCCACAATGTATATTAATATTTTCTTGAAAAAGGTCACCTGGACAAGATTGTTGCCAATATCTAGGGATAATTTGAGTAAGACCTACAGCACCTGCTGGTGATACTGCATAATTTCGATAACTCGATTCTTGTCGAATAAGAGCGGCCATTAACAGGGGGTCGACATCAAATTGTTGCGCACTTTGCACAATTAGTGGTGAAACTCTATTTGCGGTGTCTGGGTGTACAGAGTATGCCTTTTGAATACCTGTTGAAAGTTTTGCGGCGCGTTTTTGTACTGAACCACCACCTAAAGATGAGCAACCAACAAACACGATACACGATGATAGAACTAAACTATATTTAAGGAAAGTAAAGGATGGGGGAGGTGATTGTAAACGTTGTAAAAAAAGCAAAATAGTAACCGTGCAAATTCAATTTGCAAAAATCATAAGTAAGCTGGTGATTGGGGTCAAGCCCTAGATAAATTGGAGTGTTGTAGTTTTGCAATATATTGATGAGTAAGATAAATAGATCAGAAAAACTTTAAAATTGATTCAAAAATTTTCTTATAATAATGCCATTATTAAATGCCTGAAATCATCATGACGCCAGCTTGTAAATATTTGAAGAACAAAAAGATAGATTATTCTGTTCATGAATATGAGCATGATCCTAATGCTGAAAGTTTTGGTTTAGAAGCAGCTCAAAAATTGGGTTTATCTGTACATGAAGTTTTTAAGACTCTTCTAGTGACAGATGATGTCAATTATTTTGTGACAATTTTACCAGTGGACCATCAACTTAATTTAAAAAAGGCGGCGAATGCTTTCAGTTGTAAAAAACTTAAAATGGCTGATCCGAAAGTGGCTGAGCGTCTGACCGGTTACTTAGTGGGTGGGATTAGTCCAATTGCTCAAAAAAAGCGACTTAAGACAGTCATTCACCAATCGGCAAGTTCTCTTAAAAAGGTGTACGTGAGTGGTGGAAAACGAGGGCTAGATATCGGATTAGATCCTCAATCATTGGCCCAAGTATTAGATGCTCAATTTAAGGACATTGTGGATCACACTTAATGTTTGATCACTACATTTGACGTAGATTGGTTAGATATTCTTGAGCGATAAAAATTTCTTGATCATCAGTTGGGCATACCTTGTTCCATTGATGTTCTTGATCTAATTCCCAAGCACGTTGATTATCGTTCAGATAATTCAGTAGACCATCTTTAATAATCGTTTTCTTTAACTTTCTATCTTCAATCGGGAAACAAGTTTCTACTCTTGAAAATAAATTACGTCCCATCCAGTCTGCACTTGAACAATATAATTTTTCATTGCCCCGATCTAGAAAATAGTAGACCCGTGTGTGTTCTAAAAAACGTCCTACAATGGATCTGACGCGGATATTTTCTGATAACTGTGGTACTTGAGGTCTTAATGAACAGATGGAACGAATGATCAGATCGATTTGAACACCTGCATTTGACGCTTGATAAAGTGCCGCGATTAATTGTGGTTCAGTTAAAGCGTTAACTTTGATAATAATATGCGCTTTATGACCAGACTTAGCATGGTGGATTTCATTGGCAATGAGTTTTAAAAGCTGTTCATGCAAGGTAAAAGGTGCATGGAACAGCTTTTTAGGCTTTGCCATTTTTCCCATACCTGTCAATTCTTGAAAGATTTTATGGACATCTTCACAAATGTCATCATCAGTGGTCAGAAGACCGTAATCGGTATACATTTTTGCATTACCAGCATGATAATTGCCAGTTCCCAAATGAACATACCGTTTCAGATGATCTGCTTCTCTACGAACAACCAGAATCATTTTAGCGTGAGTTTTATAGCCCACGATGCCATACACAACAACAGCTCCAGCTTCTTGTAGGAGGTTGGCGACCAGGATATTGGATTCTTCATCGAATCTAGCACGTAATTCAATAATCGCAGTAACTTCTTTACCATTTCGTGCTGCTTCTGCTAAGACCTGAACGATCTCTGAATCTGGTCCGCTGCGATAAAGAGTTTGCTTAATTGCCAAGACATTAGGGTCTTTTGCAGCCTCTTTTAACAGGTTGATGACGGGTGAAAATGAGTCAAAAGGATGATGTAAAAGGACATCACGTTGTTTTAATACATCAAATATACTTTTTGATTGTCTCAATATCTTCGGTATCACGGGTTGATAGGGTTTAAACTTCAAATCTGGACAATCAAAATCTGAAAATAATCGAGCTAAATTTACAGGACCTTGAACACGATAGAGTTGTGAAGGTTCTAAAGAAAATTGTTCAAGTAGATATTGGTTAATCGTTTCTGGGCAATTGTGATCAATTTCAAGTCGAACTTCACGTCCAAATCTTCGCGAAGAAAGTTCATCTTTAAGAGCAACTGCAAGATCGTCTACATCGTCAGCTAAATTTAAGTCAGCGTTGCGTGTAACACGGAATTGGTAGCATCCTGTCGCCTTCATTCCTGGAAATAAGTCATTGATATGTTGTTGCAGAATAGCCGACAACAGGATGTAATGTTGCTTACCTTCGCATAAGTCATCAGGAATTTTGACCGCCCTTGGCAAAGTTCTCGGTGCAGGTACGATCGCGAGCTCAATCTGACGACCAAAAGCATCTTTACCTTCAAGTGTGACAATAAAATTAAGGCTCTTATTGACTAAACGGGGAAAAGGATGGGCAGGGTCTAAACTGATGGGCGTGATTACTGGTTGAATAAATTTACTGAAGTAGTTTTGAATCCATTCAGTATATTTATCTAAAATTCCATGATATTGAATAAATTCGATACCATAAGATTTAAGTTGAGGAATGAGCTCGTTATTAAGTATTTGATATTGTTCTTGAACCGCATGATGCGTTGTTTTAGATATTTGTTCTAAAATAATTTCATTGGGAATAGCATCAGGCGCAGTTGTTATCTGATTTAATTCGATCTGTTTTAAAAGTCCAGCAACGCGTATTTCAAAAAACTCATCTAAATTCCGAGAAAAGATGATTAAAAAATTTAGTCGCTCTAATAAGGGGTGGTGAGGGTCTTTAGCTTGAGCTAAAACACGTTTATGGAATTCTAATAATGAAAGTTCGCGATTTATGTAAGTATCTGAATTGTGTTGAAAGTTTTCAAAAGATTGCATAGTACCAATTATTGCTTTATAAGCCGTCAGGAAAGACCTTGCAGCGATGGTACGTTTGATGTGTGACAGTAATATTACATATTGTTGATGGGAATAAATAAACTTAAATAGATAGATTTGTTTAAGTTTTTAAAGAATAAAGCACACTGATGAGTGTGCTTTAAACATTGGATAAAAGATTTTAGAAGTCGTAACGCATGCCTACTGAGAGACCTAAAGCATCTTCACCTTGAAAAGCAGGTGCTTTGTTAGAGCGTCCTTCTGCCCAAGGATTAATGTTTGTATTTTTATCATTAAGTGCTGTTGCGATATTGCCATAAACACGTACAGCTTTATCTAGACGATGTTCAAGACCAAGTGCAATGAGTGTTGCATTTGCATCTGTCGTGTCTACATCACGATGCATAATTTGCCCACGGATATATGTTTTAGGAGCAAATTTATAATCGGCTGCAACACCAAAAACATGAGTATCTTGTTTAGAAATTACTTTATTAAGGTCAGAAATGCTAGCTTCTCCTGCAATAACTTCATCTGCAACTGCTGATACATATCCTGGGTTATCATAGGTCGTGTATTGGTAAAATGCACCAAGATTTAACTCAGGTGTGACTTTATAAGCACCTGCTAAACGGAAACCATCACGCTCACCACGACCAGCATCTTCTTGATAATGTTCATATGCAGCTGCGAAATCAATAGCACCTTCCTTAAAAGTTAAAGCAAGATCATAAGCTTTATCTTTGTTATCTTTTGCATCAGGTACTGTACCTTCGTGGAGAGAAAGTGCTGCTAATACATTGAAACCATTTCCAAGTTTTGGAGACTTATATTCAATTGTATTTGCATTACGTTCGTCAAAACGTTGATCAGCGACGCGAGTAACATTACGAATATCACCTAATTGATCGCCAAAGAAATTAACTGGGCCACGGGCAACTTTAAATGGACTATCAAAACGACCGACACGAGCTTGACCGAAATCGCCTTTTAAACCTACAAAAGTATCACGAGTAGCAAAATCAACACCGCTGCTATCAGATGAGCCACTTGCAAAGTTGATTTCTTGTTCAATTTGACCAAAAACGGTCATATCATTTTCTAGTTTTTGTTCAACTTTAAAGCCTAGACGAGATGAGTTAGATGATAGACCTACTTCATTATAATCTTTACCATCATCAAGGTAATCTAATGAAACATGTGCGCGACCATAAATTTTAACGTCAGCTGCCATTGCGATTGCTGGTGTAATAAGTGTTGCCCCAACTGCTAATGCGCAAAGTGTTTTTTTCATTTCTAGCTCCAGTAAAGACTGATTTTTTGTCCTAATAATCATGATCAGTAGTTTTTTTGTAACTACTGCTCTCTATTGGTGCTAAGTATTCATTACAAATAAGTCAGTAATATTAAGAATTTATTTCATTATCATTAAAATGGGTAGAAACAATTTATAGTAATCAAAAGGCATAAAACAAAAAAAAGGAGCCAAAGCTCCTTTTTTATGAGGATCTGTTATAAAGCAGCTTTAATCTTCTCAGCCAAAGCCTTGATACGCTCTTGATCACCCATTTGTGCTGCGTGTTTACCCAGTTCATGAATTGAACTTGGAATAAGATGGAAGTGAACGTGAGGCACGGTTTGCCCAGCTGCAGCACCAGATAACTGCATCAACACTATACCTTTTGCATCTAGTGCTGTTTCAATCGCTTTTGCAATTTTTTGAACGATTTGAATCGTGTACGCTGCAGTGTTTGGATCTAAGTCGAGTAAAGTTACGGCAGGTGATTTAGGGATGACTAAAGTATGACCATCTGCCTGAGGCATAATGTCCATAAATGCAAGAACTTGCTCATCCTCATACACTTTAATTGCAGGAAGTTCACCACGTAGAATTCTTGCAAAAATATTTTGATCATCGTAAGCCATAACTATTCCCAGAATGTAATTAGATTGAATTATTTACAGTTCAATTCTTTCTGACGTTGCTTAATGGAGTCAAGCTTTTGTTGCTCTTTTTCTGAGAACTTAGGTTTAGTTGTATTGCAATTTTCATTGCCGAACTTTGCCTTAGTATCTGGATCTTTAAAACAGAAGCCTTTTGATGCATAGATGATGTTGTAATCATCTTTAAGTTTTTCACACTCTTTTGTAGTATCGGCAAAAGCATTAACCCCAGCTGAAACAGATACAGCAGTAATTAAACCTAATAAAAACTTATTCATGAGTATCCTCATTTAGAAATGGACATTTGATATTGTCACATTTCAATTATATGGGCTTTATATGTGAATTCAATGGCGAAAATTTATTCTAAGGTAATTTTGCTCCATGATTCGTACATTTTAACTGCTGTCGAAAAATCACTATTAGGTTCAGCTATTGCATTAGCAGCACCAATTAGACTTTGAGTAAGCGTAATGACCGGTGCGGATAATTTTGCTTGATGAATGAGGTCTACTGCGATACCAGTGTCTTTGCTCAGTAACGGTAAGGCAAAAGTATTTGGAAAACTTCGATTTAATACCCGTTGAGGCAATACATTTTCAGTCACACCACTTTTACCACTTGAAGCATTGATGCACTCTAATGCTTCATTTAAATCCACACCATGTGCTTTAAGTGCAGTAAAACCTTCAGCAGCGGCACATAAGTGGACAGCCAAGAGCATGTTGTTCACTGCTTTCACAGCAAAACCAGATCCTGAGTCTCCTACATGCTTAATGAGTTTACCCATGGCTTGCATTGCTGGTAATGCTGCTTCAAAAGCAGCTTTTTCACCACCTACCATGAAGGTTAAAGTCGCATTTTCAGCACCGATAGTTTGTCCGCTAACCGGTGCGTCTAGAAAAAATACACCTTTTGATTTTAAAAAAGCTTGTTGTGCTTTAGCTGCATCAGGCACGCCACTGGTGCAGTCTACCCAAATTGATCCAGGTTTAATGTCGACTTGATGAATGATCTCATTGACTTGCTGACTCGTTGGTAAGCAACTAAAAATGATATCAGCGTGGGCAGCTTCTTGAAGTGATACAGCTTGTGTTTGATATTCAGTTGCATGTTGTTTGGCTTTCTCGAAATTTCGATTCCATACCAAAACTGATTCATAGTGTTTGGGTAAATGAGCTGCCATACGGTAACCCATTGCGCCTAATCCAATAAATGCAACTGTCGTCATTTTCTTTACTCTATTTGTGTTGAACGCTCTGCTAACCAGTGAGCAAGTTCAGGCCAAAATTGATCGGCACTTTTTTGACTCGACATTAAACCTAAATGCCCACCAGGAATAAGAGTAAACGTGACATCACGACTATTTGTCAATTCAGTCAATGGTCTAACAGCATCAGCTGTGACCATTTGATCGCTTGAACCCGCGCCAATCATAAGAGAGCAGTCTATATTTTTTAATTCGATTTTCTTATCTTGAAGTTCGATATAACCATTTTTTAGCGGATTTCTTAACCAGACATTGAATAACATATCTTGGTTTACCCCAGCAGGATAATCAATCATATGATTGAGGAAATAACCTAAAGTGGCATGTTCATGCAAAAGTTTTTTATCATCAAGATTCAGTAATAATTGTTTATGGCCTTCATACCAACCTTTTGGATCTAAAATTTTAAATCCAATTGCATTTAAAATACCTGGGGAGTGAATGAGGCGCTTAGGAATACGACCGTTATAAACTTTATGTTTGAGTAGACGAGTTCTTTCAAGATAGCGATTCATCTTAGCATATAGCTTTCCGATACTACCTGAAGCAAAGCTATCAATTGGACTACCTAAAACGATTAGATTTTTTACATGGTTCGGCTGTCTGAGCGCTGTGTACAACAGAACAAATATTCCCGCCATACTCCAGCCATGTAAAGAAATTTGATCAGATTTAGCGTGTGTGCGTATTTGATCGATACAATTCGGGATTGCATCATCAATAAAACCTAAAAAGTTGAGATCGCGATCTTTATAGCTAAAGTGTCCCCAATCCAATAAATACACATCAAAACCTTGCTCTGTATAATATTTGATAAGAGAACGGTATGGATAAAGATCATAAATATCCATCTTGATCGCTAAAGGCGCGACAAAGACCAATGGCTCAACATATTTTTTATTTTCAGATGCGTAATATCGAATTTTACTCGATTTATGAGTACCTATCACTTCATACGGCGTTGCTTGAGATAAAACCAAAGATTTACCGTAAAAAATGCGTGTCCCTAAATTTTTTAACTTGCTTTGTTTAGAACGCCAGTTAGTTTTTAAATGTTCCATGAAGGTTGAAGATCTCATAAGCATGTGATTTGAACGAAGTCTAAGCGATATTTATATATTTTACCTTGACCTTAAATGCTTTGGGCGCTCAAAATGTTGGCAATTATTCACAAAGGCAGTTTTTAGGACTGATTTAGAGCAATGAGCCAGCAAGACGACATTGAATACCAACTTGATACATTAGCACTTCGTACAGGTCATACGCGCAGTTTTGAAGGTGAGCATGCTGAACCGATGTTTCTAACTTCTTCATTTGTGTATGCAAATGCAGCAGAAGCAGCAGCTAAATTCTCTGGGAAAGAGCCCGGTAATATTTATTCTCGCTTTACAAACCCAACAGTCGCAATGTTTGAAAAAAGATTGGCTGCAATGGAAGGTGCTGAACGTGCAGTGGCAACAAGTACGGGTATGGCTGCGATCATGGCGGTGGCGATGTCATTCTTAAAGGCTGGTGATCATGTTGTATGTTCTCGAGCAGTATTTGGTTCAACCGTGGCCTTATTTGAAAAATACATTTCTAAGTTTGGTGTGACTGTCAATTTCGTTGATTTAACAGATTTAGATGCTTGGAAAGCTGCGATCAAACCAGAAACTAAACTACTATTTGTAGAATCTCCGTCAAATCCATTATCGGAAATTGCTGATATTAGCGCATTAGCAGATATCGCGCATGAAAATGATGCCTTACTCGCAATTGATAATAGTTTCTGTACGCCAGTGCTACAACAACCATTAAAACTGGGTGCGGATCTTGTCGTGTATTCAGCAACAAAATATTTAGATGGTCAAGGTCGTGCGTTGGGTGGTGCTGTCGTAGGTAGTCATCAATTACTTGAAGAAGTTTTTGGCTACGTTCGTACAACTGGGCCTTCTATGAGTCCGTTCAATGCTTGGGTTTTCCTAAAAGGTTTGGAAACGCTTCGTCTACGTATGAAGGCTCATTCTGAAAGTGCACAAAAGATTGCTGAGTGGCTTCATCAGCACGATAAAATCGAGAAAGTATTCTTTGCTGGCTTAGCGGATCATGTAGGTCATGATTTGGCTAAAAAGCAACAAAAAGGTTTTGGTGGTATAGTTTCATTCGTGGTAAAAGGTGGGCGAGAAGCTGCTTGGAAAGTAATTGATCACACTCAATTTATTTCTATTACTGGAAATCTTGGGGATGCAAAATCAACGATTACTCATCCTGCAACGACTACTCATGGTAAATTGTCTGATGAAGCGAAGGCTGCAGCTGGCATTGCAGAAGGTTTAATTCGTCTTTCAGTAGGTTTGGAAGACGTTGATGATATTATTGCAGACATTCAACGTGGTCTTGATTTAGTCTAATTTAAATTTGTTCGGAGTATACAAATGAACATTAACATGCTTATGCAACAAGCACAGCGCATGCAAAAGGAAGTAGAGTCCAACATCAAGAAAGCGAAAGAAGAGCTTGCACAGAAAGAAGTGCATGCTGAAGCTGGTGGTGGTTTGGTAAAAGTGACAATGACTTGCCGTAATGTGGTAAAACGCATTGAAATCAATCCAGAATTACTTCAAGACGATCCAGATATGATTGAGGATTTGATTGCAGCTGCTATGAATGACGCTGCACGCCAAGCCGAAGCGATTTCAGAAGAAACAATGAAGTCTGCAAATAGTGGTATGGGATTACCTCCTGGCTTGTCAGGTTTATTTTAAGGATATTGCCAAGTGTTCAGCGAACGGTTTGACCAACTCGTCCAAGCACTGCGAATTTTACCAAGCGTTGGGCCTAAGTCGGCTCAGCGCATGGCGTTGCATTTGATCATGAAGAATAAGCAAGGTGCTTTGGCATTATCTGAAGCACTTAGCGATGCCGCTGATCATATCCATGAATGTTCTATTTGCCACTCATTGACTGAGAATAAGGTGTGTGACATTTGTCTGTCGCAAGACCGAGATGATGCCTTGCTCTGTGTGGTTGAATCTCCTGCAGACGTGATGGCAATTGAGCAAAGTGGAAGTTTCAGAGGCAAATATCATGTATTGGGGGGGCATTTATCTCCTTTAGATGGTATAGGGCCTGAAGAGGTTGGCATACCTGCATTAGTTCAACGCTTAGCTGAAGGTCAGGTAGCAGAGGTTATTCTCGCTACCAATGCAACGGTTGAAGGACAGGCTACGGCACATTATTTGGTAGAAGCTACACGTCATTTGAATATCAAAATGACACGTATTGCTCAAGGTGTACCACAAGGGGGTGAGCTTGAGTATGTCGATAGTCACACCTTAAGCCAAGCAGTTCATAATCGTATGCAAATGAAATAAGCACAAATTGTGCTTATTTTTTTGATTAGAGAAATATCACTTTTCTGAATAGTTTTTTAGTCAAAAAAAATATTAAATTTTTCATGTTTTATAACTATTTACAGTGTATACATAGATTTGCTTGACGCTTTAATTGAAAATTTATATTTAAAATTGATAATTTAAGCTAAAATACATCTCGATACCAATCTAGCACATTGTTTTTTATGATGTTTCAATTTATCCAAGAGCAAAAAGAACTCGAGCATGTTTTGACACTAATGAGTCAACAAGATGTTTATGGTTTAGATACTGAATTTATCAAAGTTGATACACTATGGCCAAAATTGGGTGTCTTGCAAATCAATGTCGCAGATCAGGTGTTTTTATTAGACGGTACACGTCTAGATTTTTCGAGTTTCTGGCCTAAAGTTTTTGCTGCAAAGCAAAATATTTTCCATGCTTGTGGTGAAGATATTGATCTGATTTACCATTATTCAAAAGGCAATCATCTTAATAATGTATTTGATACTCAGGTGGCTTTGTCTTTTCTCGGACACGGATTACAGGTCAGTTATCAAAATGCGCTTAAAGAAATTTTAAATATAGAAATTGATAAAGATCAAACACGTTCAGATTGGCTGGCACGTCCTTTAACTGAAGAGCAAAAAGCATACGCAGCGAATGATGTCTTATATATTATGAATTTAGCCGATGCGCTAAAAAATGAATTAGAGAAAAAAGGGCATTATCAGTATGTACTAGAGGACTGTAAGAGCCTTACGCTTGAGATTGCGACAGAAACGCCGAAAGAGAAACTATACGAAGATGTCGGAAATTATAGACACTCTCGAAAGCAGTTAATGCAGCTACAATTGCTCAGTGTTTGGCGTGAAGAAATGGTGAAGGCTTTAAATCAGCCTCGAAGTTTTATTCTGAAAAATGCCACTATGATTGATTTGGTGGAAAAAAATCCAAAAAATACATTTCAATTATCCCAAGTTAAAAATATTCGTCCGAATGTGGTTCGTGAGCACGGTAAAACGATTTTGGATATTATTGCGTTGCTGCCCCCAATGGAAGAATGGCCATTACGAATTGCTCGACCAATTAAACATTCATCTAAAGATATTACACATGATGTTGATAACATGATTGGTAATCTTGCAGAAGAGTTGGTGATCCCCAAAGAAGTGTTAATGCGAAAAAAATGGCTCGGGGCTTTGTATCAGCATGTGGTTTTTCATGGCGATGAACAAGATTTACCTCAATATTTACTCGGTTGGCGTTATGATTTAATGACGAAGCCATTAATTGAGTTGCTTCATAAAGATGCACAATATTTGAGTATGCAAATGAAAGTCAATGAATGACTTCTCTCAAAATTTGATTAAAGAATTACCAGTCATCCTAAACTAGACTGATGCGTTAACAAACGCTAATGTTTCGCCGTTTTTTTTGATGTATGCTTTGCTTTGAGTTTAAAAGGTGTTGTTTGAATCATGTGGTGTGAAATCTACAAATCAAGTAAGAAAGACGAAATGTATATTTACGTTGCGCGTCCTGAACAAGCGGAAAACCAAGAAGCTGTTGATCCGTTATCAGTATTATCTGATGCAATGAAAAATGCATTTGGCCGAGCGACATTTGTGATGTCACTGGAATTACATGCAGAACGCAAATTGGCGCGTGCAAATGTTTTACATGTGATGGATTCAATTCAGACGAAAGGATTCTTTTTACAATTGCCGCCTGAAGGATTGATCAATCCTAATGCGGTAGAGCCAGAGGGACTACGCGGTGCGTGATAATCAAGTTGGAGGATGGGATCAGTTTGTTTCAATGTTGGATTCAATTCCAGAATATAACATTGCAATTACCGTCTATATTCTCGGAACTTTGATTATTCTGTGGTGTTGGTACGGCATAGCGAAACGCCTACCTTCACCTTTAGGTGGAGTGACTTGGATTTTTGTGTTTGCTATTTTGGCAACACCAACGATTTCTGAAGGTCCTAATTCCGCCTTAGCACCTGCAACTTTTGGTTTGATCTTTGGGGTATTAACAAAAGATTCACCTTTGATCTGGTCTAATTTCTCATTGATTGCCTTTGTTATTGCTTTAGGGTTATTGGCAGGTTATTTCTGGACTAAGTACGCTTCTAAACAAAAGAATCCGAGACACACATCGTCAGTGAAGACACCACCACTTTAATTATCCAAATAAAAAAATAAGGTTTCATTATGTCTGTTGATGCACATCAATTTACGGGTACAGATCAATATATCGCCACAGATAGTCTCAAGCTTGCTGTGAAGGCCGCTCGAGCGTTACAAAAGCCTCTTTTAGTGAAGGGTGAGCCAGGTACAGGTAAAACATTATTGGCTGAACAAGTTGCTGATAGCCTGGGTTTAAAACTGATTACTTGGCATATCAAATCAACGACGAAGGCTCAACAAGGTCTTTATGAATACGATGCCGTTTCAAGATTACGCGATAGTCAATTGGGTGATGAGCGTGTTTATGATATTAAAAACTATATTAAACCAGGTAAATTGTGGGAAGCATTTACCTCTGAAGAACGTTGCGTTTTATTAATTGATGAGATTGATAAAGCAGATATCGAGTTCCCAAATGATTTGCTTCATGAACTAGACAAAATGTCATTCTTTGTTTATGAAACTGGTGAAACAATTACTGCAACACAGCGTCCAATTGTGATCATCACTTCAAATAATGAAAAAGAACTTCCTGATGCTTTTTTACGCCGTTGTTTCTTTCATTATATTGAATTCCCAGATGAACAGACCATGCGTGAAATTATTGCAGTTCATTTTCCAAGAATTTCAACGACATTGGTCAGTGAGGCACTTCAGGTCTTCTTTAAGCTTCGCCAAATACCTGGTCTTAAGAAGCCACCTTCAACTTCTGAATTAATTGATTGGTTAAGCTTATTGATGGCTGATGATATGCCTGAAGATATTTTAAGAAACCATGATAAGTCAAAAGCAATTCCACCGCTGTATGGTGCGCTCATCAAAAATGAGCAAGATGTGCAGCTACTTGAGCGCCTCGCATTTATGACTCGTCGATAGGTGATACTATGTTCGTAAGACTGTTTTACACCTTGCGAAAATACGGAATCCCCGTAACGACGCGCGAGCTGATTGATTTAAATCAAGCAATTAGTCTAGGTTTGGTTTTTGCAGATCAAGATGATTTTTATCAGCTTGTGAAGACAGTCATGGTCAAGGATGAGCGTTACTTCGATAAGTATGATCGTGCTATGAAGGATTATTTTCAGGGCATTCAAACCTTTGATGTAGATGATTTACTCAGTAAAGTTAATCAACTTCCTAAAGAATGGTTTGATTTAGAACTCCTTGAAAAACACTTAACGCCAGAGCAACGTGAAGCACTACAAAGAGCAGGTTCTTTAGAAGAGCTCATGAAAATGCTGGAAGAGCGTTTGCGTGAGCAACATAAAAAACACCAAGGTGGTAATCGTATGATTGGCACAGGTGGCACTTCACCGTTTGGAGCTTTTGGTGATCACCCAGAGGGGGTGAGAATTGGAGGGCCGGGACGTAAAAAATCTGCGGTGAAAGTATGGGAACAACGTAAATACCAAAATCTTGATGATGATCAAATTTTGGGAACACGCCATATGCAAATGGCGTTGCGTCGTCTGAGAAAATTTGCGCGTCAAGGTGCTGAAGAAGAGCTTGATATAGATCAAACGATTCGCGAAACGGCTAAGCAGGGAATTCTTGATGTACAGATGGTGCCAGAGCGTCGTAATCGAATTAAAGTTTTGATGTTGTTCGATGTAGGCGGTTCTATGGATGCCTATATTGCACAATGTGAAAAACTGTTTAGTGCAGCCAAAACAGAATTTAAGACTTTAGAATATTTCTATTTCCATAACTGTCTTTATGATTACGTTTGGAAAGACAATCATCGCCGTACTTCGACAAAAATGAATACCTTAGATTTATTGAATACCTATGGTAAAGATTATCGAGTGATTGTTGTTGGTGATGCAAGTATGGCGCCATACGAATTAAAATCTGCTGGTGGTTCTGTCGAATACATGAATGAAGAGTCGGGTGAAATTTGGTTGCGTCGTTTGCGCCAGCATTATGAAAAGACGGCTTGGTTGAATCCTGAAACTGAGAATTACTGGCATTACACTCAAACGATAGGAATGATCAAAGAAATATTTGAAGATCATATGTATCCAATGACTTTAAAAGGCATTGAAGATATGACTAAATTCCTCTCGCGCTAACTTTTTTAAATTATATTCATCTAAAGGATCTTGATATGAGCTATCAAATCAATGGTGTGGCATTGCCAAATGAAGAAGGTTTTTTTGGTGAATATGGTGGTCAATTCATTCCACCTCATTTAAAAGCAGCAATGGATGAAATCAATGTTGCTTATGAAGAAATTAGTAAAACACCTGAATTTCAAAATGAGCTTTCAGAGCTGTTTGCGCATTATGTAGGTCGTCCAAGTCCTTTATTTCATGCCAAACGACTTTCAGAACAATTGGGCGGTGCTCAAATTTATCTGAAGCGTGAAGATTTGAACCATACAGGTGCACATAAAATTAACCATTGTTTGGGTGAAGCTTTACTTGCTAAATACATGGGCAAGAAAAAAGTCATTGCTGAAACTGGGGCAGGTCAACATGGTGTCGCATTAGCCACCGCTTGTGCCTTGGTTGGTATCCCATGTGAAATTCATATGGGTCAAGTTGATATTGAAAAAGAACATCCAAATGTCGTGAAAATGAAAATTTTGGGTGCGAATCTAATCTCAGTCACGCGTGGAACAGCAACATTAAAAGATGCTGTTGATAGTGCTTTCGAAGAGTATTTGAAAGACCCTGATAGCTTTATTTATGCCATCGGATCAGTCGTTGGTCCACATCCATTTCCTAAAATGGTGCGTGATTTCCAAGTAATTATCGGTGATGAAATTAAAGTTCAATCACAAGACAGATTTAACAAATATCCTGATTATATTGTTGCTTGTGTTGGCGGTGGCTCAAATGCAATGGGAGCATTCAGTGCATTCCTTAATGATGGTAGTGTGAAATTGATTGGTGTTGAACCAGCAGGACATGGTTTAGATACTGATCAACATTCGGCAACACTAACTTTAGGTAAACCAAGTCAACTTCATGGTATGGCGTGTTATGTACTGGAAGATGAAAATGGCGAGCCATTACCTGTGCATTCAATTGCTTCTGGATTAGATTATCCTGGTGTGGGGCCTCAACACAGTTTCTTAAAAGATATTGGTCGTGTTGAGTACTCAACAGCAACTGATGAAGAATGTCTGAATGCATTCATGACTCTATCTCGAGTTGAAGGGATTGTGCCTGCATTAGAAAGTTCACATGCTGTTGCTTGGGCGATACGCGAAGCTCCACAATTGTCCAAAGATACCATTGTTGTGGTGAATTTATCAGGTCGAGGTGATAAAGACTCGGACTATGTGGCAGAAAAATTAGGTTTAAATTAACACATAAAAAAACCAGCTTAGGCTGGTTTTTTTAATTACATTTCTGGTGGTTCTTCATTCAAAGGCGTAAGAATATTTTCAAAGGATGAAATTTCAATTGGAATGAGCGGAGTTTCAATTGAAAGATCTTGAGCAAGTGTTTCAGTCGCTTGTTGAGCTTGTTGAGCTTGTTGAGCTTGTTGAGCTTGTTGAGCTTGAACCATGGTTTTCATAATTTCATCAGCTGGTGCACTTAGTTCGTGTGCTTTTTTGCTGTCATATTTGGTGGCAAGTTCTTTTAAAATTGCGTAAGACAAATAACTCGTAAATGCTGGATTCTCAGATTTAACCTTGGATGGAAGTAGAGAAACGCAAGCGGCATGAAATAAACCATGTTGTACGTATGTTGCATTGAATGCAGGATCTTTAGCTTTATCAGGATCACCTAAATAACCAATTTTGAAGCCAATTTCAGATGCAGCACAGGCATTGGTTACTTCAGAAGAGGGATTGCGATAGTCAGCATTTTTTTTGAAATATAGCACTTCTGCGATCGACATCATTTCATCTTGAATTTCTTTGAGTCGGCCATCTAAGTTTGGGACTGCAAAATAATTTTTTAACTTAAATAGCGTTACAGTGCCTTCGAGCCATTTTTGGGGTTGTTCTGTATAATTCAAATTTGTATAACAGGCAGAAGTTTGCAGGGCGGCTTCAACAAATTCTTTGTTTTTTCTTGGATTTTTCATATCTTGATCAGCCCCTAAATATCCCATTTTGTAGGCTTTTTCATAGGTATTACATGCAGGCGTGATGAGCGTCTTTTTTTGATATGTTTTTGCTTTTTTTAGCAGCTCTATTTGATTCTTTATCGTTGGTTCAAGTTCAGATGCATAAGTGGAAGCAGTTACAAATAAAGCGGTGTAACACAATAACTTTTTATACATCATTAGTCCTTAGGCAAAAAAATTCCATAATGTGACGACTTTACTAATGCTGTTTAAATAGTTCAATGACTCAATAAAAGAAAATAATTGTAAAAGATGACCAATTTCAATCTATTGTTCAAAATTGAGATCATGATTGAATTATCAAAAAAGCCCCCGAGATGGGAGCTTAGCTTTATCCTGAAATATACTGTTGAAGTTGTTCAATCAACACTTTTTGGTCTTCCATCGCGGCTTTAACTAAGTCACCAATAGATACAATTCCGACGAGTCTATCGTCTTCTAATACTGGCAGATGGCGAATATGACGTTCTGTCATTAAATCTAAACACTCATCTACGGTGTTGCTTTTGCTTACAGATAAAACCGTACCAGTCATAATTTCTGAGACTGTAGTTAAGTCGGATGTACGTTGCATAAGTGCAATTTTACGCGTGTAATCCCGTTCAGATAAAATTCCAACAAGTCTTTCATCTTGTACGACAACAACGGCACCAATACCTTTTGTTGCCATTAATGTGATTGCTTCTAAAACCGTAGCATCAGGTGTGATGGTAGAGATTTCTGAATTGTTTTTATTTTGTAGGACTTGAGCTACTGTTGTCATAAAGGTTCCTCTTGTTGGTTATTCGTCCATGTATAAGTTAATAACTGAAATCTTAAATATTTACAATTGTTTTAGTGGAATTTTCTGCTAAATAGATGGGCTCAAATGATTTTGAAAAAATAGCATCTGCATGTGTGGAATAGTGAGCTTAAAGTGGCGATCTCGATGATTGCACAGGGCAGGTGTGACTTTTAGTCGCGTTAGGGTTGGGAGTAGTGAATTTTTAAAATCATCAGACGTTATTTTTCGAGGCTGATAGTGCGGCCAGTGAATTTTTGCATAATGTAAAGCCTGGACTGAGTTGAGCCAGAAGGGGAATATGTATTCTTGATTGATTGATCGAATGGCCCAACCTTGATGTTCTGGATTGTACAGTCCCCACAGTACTCCACAATACATCATGGTTTTAAGGATATTAACTTTGAGTAAAAAATGCTTTGAATTTGGTTGCAACTGTACAAAGGTGTTCATGATCGTTCGATGATTCATTACCAATGATGATAAGTTCAGTCTAATGATTTTTTCTTAAAGTTTAGTTGCATTAATTTAAAGTTTGGTAAGCAAATATGTAAATAAAAGAGCTAAAAAAACGCCACTAATGTGACGTTTATTTATGCTTGCATTGTGGCCATGTTTTGCCAATACTGTGCTTTCAAAGAATCACGTTCTACACGGAAACCTTGAAGATAGAGTTCAGCTAGAAACATCGCTGCTTTACCATGACCCGCACGTGCTGCATTCTCAAGTTCTGAAACTGCGTCTGTAAAATTCATTTCAAATTGAATGGTATTTACAGCATTTGAATACATATGTTCGAGGTCTTGTTGAGAGAATTGTTTAATCATATAAAACTCCTTATTCTAATTATGATTAGTACTACAGTTATAAAGACCTAAATTAGGTCAAAATGGAATATAACAAAGTAATATTAAACTAATATTACAATTTGCGTTAATTGTCAAATAAATTTTCAAGATAAATCTTTTAAAGAATACTTACATGATTAAACTTTAATCATTTTATATTGGGTTTATGATAAAACTGTAAATAACTATAAAGGAGAATGACTTATGACTAATACCATTGATGGTTTCACATTTGGCAATCCACCAGAGCCATCCGATATTATTGCGCTTGCACATCATCATAAAAAACAACTTGATGAAGCAATTTTTCATCAAGAAATCCATTTAGGTCACTACTGTTTAGAGCAGCGTAAACGTGTGCATGATTACACGCAGACGCTTGATCCTGCAGCGAAAGCTGAATTTTATCGCTACTATGACGGCGAATTAAAACGTATCGCCGTCATTGACGAAGAACACCCTGATGATGCTGAAGGTGGTTTGAGTGTTTTCACTATTTTTATCGTACTCGCGGTGATCGCTGCTATCTTATATTTTGGTGTTGTGCAGAATGTAGTCTCTTAAAGGTGAATAAGCGCCATTTTTTGCATAATGGTTCTTCTTTAAATCAACGTTAACACTATATTTTTAAAGCATCTCGGATTACACTTAAGCTAATCCGAGGTTGTACATGCTCCATTTAAAAAAAATTTCGTCTGATCTTTTCTCACAATTAAATATTGAGCAGATTCAAAATGCTTTCATCATAGGCATTGTACTTTTTATTCTTATTGTCTCTAGTATTGCACTGAATCGTCCAATTAATTCAGCCCACTTTGAACAAGTTCAAGCGCTCGCGGCTCAAAATCGTTTAGAGCGAACGCATGAAATGGCAAATTTGTTACTTGCAAAACCTAAGATTAAAAATATTGAATTTTATCGTTTGCTGAATGCTTATCATATCGAGAATGCTCATATAAAAATTTATCCAGCGATTGAAAAGTTGGATTAGTTTTCAATCTTATTCAGATTGAGCCCAAGATTTTGATTCAGTATTTCTTTGATCTCCTTGGCAGTGACACGGTCAGAGACAGCAATAACAGTCATTTGATCGGGGTGTAAATGTTTTTGTATTGCATTTTGAATATCTTGGCGAGTTATTTTTCGAATCTGCTCCTGATACTCATTTAGATAATTGGAATTAAGTCCATAAAAACCAATTGATGCGATTTGGGCATTAATATTTGCATTGCTATTTAAGGTCATTGGAAAAGACCGAAGAATACTTTCTTTATTTTCTTTAAGCAAAGAGTCAGTAATTGGCTGTTTTTTGAAGTCAATGAATACTCGATGTGCGAGCTTTAAGCTTTCGAGCAATTGGTCTTGTTGTGTCGCATATCCAAAACTAAAAACGCCAGGTACCTGTGGTGTAGTCAGCGTACTCGATGCGCTATAGGTGAGTCCTCGTTTAACTCGTAACTCTTTTGATAAGATTGAATTAAAACTCCCACCACCAAACATTCTGTTGGCAACTTCCAAAGCGGCACGATCTGGATGTGCTCGTTCTAAAGATAAATGACCCAATAATGCATGTGCTTGTAGGCTTTCGCGTTTTAGTATTGAAATTTTAAAACCTGATTCACTAACGGGAGTTGGAAGGTCAGGTTGTCTTTGCCCTTGCGGTAAATTGATACTGATCAGTTCCGAGATCTGTTGAGCTTGATCTTGAGTGAGTTGTCCTGTAATTGCTATATTGGAATTTTGAGCGACAAGCAATCGATCTCTAAATTCTTTGAGTAATTCGGGCGTAATTTTTTTTAAACTACCGACTGTCCCAGCTGTTGGTTGAGCATATGGATGATCTCCATACAGCATACGGTACAGTTGTATTGACATTAGTCTAGATGGATTCTCTTGAAGTTGTTTTTGCCCAATTTGAGTATTACTGAGCGCGAGATTAATGCCTGATTGTTTGAAGGTGGCATGTTTGATTAAATGCAGTAGTAAGTTCAATGCAGGGTCAAATTTTTCAGGATCATTTAACACTCTTAGTCGAACAACAAACATATCGCGATAGGCATTGAAAGAATATTTGGCGCCTAATCCCTCAAATGTGGTGGTAATCTGTTTGGCACTGAGCTGATCTGTTCCTTCAAGCATAAGGCGAGCTGTCATATTGGATATACCGTAAAGTCCTTTACCTATGACTTCATCTCGTGCAGATCCAGCATTAAATGTAATTTGAATGTCGACCATTGGCAGATCATTCGTTTCGACAAATAAGGTTCGTACATTTAAAGAGTTTTTAAGTTCTTGAACAAAAGGCGCTTGATAATTGTGCGAATTTTTTTTGATCTCTTTTAAGCTTAACAAGTTTTTGATTGAGCTTAGACCACTGGAATCTTCTTCGATGATTTGTTCAATTGGTTCAGCTTCTATAAGTTCCTCAGCATGCGACATTGAACTCAAGATGGCACCACACAATACACTCGTTAAAAATAGAGAAGACAAATAATTCATAAAACGCCTAGTTGTTGTTTTTCTGTTCAGGATAAAGATGTAAAATGCTCAAATTGTCACGATTAAAATAAATATTGGCAATGCGTTGTAAATCATGCGGTGTGACTTTATCGAAGTAATCAGGGAGTTGATCAATCATGCGATAGTCTAGATCATTGATGCTGAGCAAACCAATGAGTCGAGCTTGCCCAATAATATCATCTTGGCTATACACTAAATTGGAAACGAAATTCGCCTTGACCCGATTGAGTTCTTTTTCATTGACCAATTCTGATTTGAAAAAATCTAGTTCCTGCTGTATGCGTTTTTGCGCTTGCTCAAGACTGATACCCTCAGCAGGTATGGCAGAGATTAAAAATAGGCTATCCCCACGATTATATGGATCATAACTCACATTAATTGAGGTCAGAATTCGCTTATCTCGGATCAGTCTATCTTGTAGACGTGCTGAAATTCCGCCGTCCAATAGATTTTGAATAATGGTTAAAGCGTAGGCGTCTTGAGGGTTCTTTGCTGTTTTAATGGAATTGACATTCCAAGCCATAAACAAGTTGGGCACATGTACACCCTGATATTGCTCCATAAAGCGATATCCAATTCTTGAAAATTCAAGCACATCATTTCGCTCAGGAACTGATTTTTTTGGAATCTTATTAAAATATTTTTTGACTTCTCTAATGGTTTGTTCAGGATCTACATCCCCAATAATGACTAATGTTGCATTATTCGGTGCGTACCAAGTTTGGTACCATTTTTTTAAATCATTTAATTGAATGTTATTCAGATTTTTCATTAAGCCAATCACTGGTTGGCGATAGTGACTGGTCGGGTATGCAATCCATTTAAATCTTTCAAAAGCAAGGTTGCGAGGATTGTCCTCTGTTCGTTGCCGTCGTTCAGCCATTACAACTTTAATTTCGGGTTCGAAATCTTCTTGGCGCAGAACTAAATTTTGCATTCGATCTGCTTCTAACTCTAATGCCAGTGGAAGATATTTTTTAGGATAGAATTGATAGTAATTGGTGTAATTTGTGGATGTGAATGCATTGACACTACCACCATAAATTCGACTAAGGCGTGTGAATTCATCATTCGGTACTTTTTTAGTGCCTTTGAACATCATATGTTCTAGAACGTGTGAAATGCCGAGTAAATTCCCTGACTCGTCACTACTGCCGACGGCATACCAAATTTGGCTAATTACTACAGGTGCGCGGTGATCTTCTCTAATAATGACTCTTAAACCATTATCCAGTGTTGTTTCGACGGTGTTTCGAGAGAGTTGAGCAGTTTGCTGATTTGCAAATGTCATCATCGGTGCTGATGTAATCGCAGCAATGATGATTGTCTGTTTGAAAATGAGTTGCAGAGAGAATTTGAGCCGGCTGAGAGACACAATTAATCCGAATAATGACTTTAAAATTATTCTTGATGATGTCGTATATTTATTCAAGATTGAACTGTTGCAATTTGGTTGATCGTTTTAAAAGTAATTGCAGATCGTGAATTTAAAGCAATCTATGCTAAACTCCATTCTTTTAATCGCAATGCTTTTCAAGGAATCGGCATGCAAGAACAGCAAAATAAATTCTTGATTGATGCGGATATTGGTGATGACGATGTCACCTTACCGAGCCTCCCGGCCGTTAATGTGCCTATTATCGAAAACAATGAAGTAGAAAAGCTGGAAACGGTGCCGGCCGTTGAAGAAACAAAACCGAAAGGTGGTTTCTTCAGTCGTATGAAAGAAGGCTTATCAAAATCTCGTAAAAATTTAGCTGATGGAATGATGAATATTCTAGTCGGTGGTAAAGAGATTGATGATGAGCTGCTCGAAGAAGTTGAAGAGCAATTATTGGTCGCAGATATTGGGGTAGAGGCGACGAAAACAATTATTGCCAATTTGACTGAAAGAACTGCGCGTGGCGATTTGATCTACTCTCATTCTCTCTATAAAGCTCTTCAAGAAGAATTAGTTGCTTTATTAGCACCACGTGTCAAACCGTTACATATCGATCCGAATAAAAATCCCTATGTGATTTTGGTTGTGGGTGTAAATGGTGTAGGTAAGACAACCACGATTGGTAAACTCGCAAAACGATTGCAAGGTGAAGGAAAAAAAGTCATGCTCGCGGCAGGCGATACTTTCCGTGCTGCGGCGACTGAACAGCTACAAATTTGGGGTGAACGTAACGATATTCATGTCGTTGCACAAGGTCATGGTGCAGACAGTGCTTCTGTAATTTTTGATGCTTTTGAAAGTGCACGAGCGAAAGGGATCGATGTATTGATTGCAGATACCGCAGGGCGTTTGCATAACAAAGGTCACTTGATGGAAGAGCTCAAAAAAGTAAAACGTGTTATGCAGAAAATTGATGCGACTGCACCGCACGAAGTGATGCTTGTTGTGGATGCTGGCACAGGGCAGAACGCGATTAACCAAGTTGAAATGTTTGATGAAGCTGTAGGTTTAACGGGTCTTACTATTACCAAATTGGATGGTACTGCAAAGGGCGGTGTGCTATTTAACATTGCGAGCCGTACACATGTGCCAATCCGATTTATTGGTGTAGGTGAAAAGATTGATGATTTGAGACCGTTCTCAGCAAAATCATTTGTCGCTGCATTATTCGATAACGAAAAATAATTATTCTTGGGTTAATTTAAAAAGCTCCTTATACGGAGCTTTTTTTATAAATACTTAAAATTCATAAAGTTAATCAAATATGAGAAAGCCGAATCTTTTGACTCAATACATTAAATACGCAATTTGTTCCAAAAATAGAACACTTTGTTATAAAGATAAGGCTGAAAAGGTTTCGTAATATGAATAAGATAGCATCATCGTTAGCACACAATGAATGTTAAAAATAAGGAATAAGTTATGTCTTTTCTAAATCAAATTAAAAATCGCCGTACCATCTATGCAATTGGTAAGAATGTTTCTTTAGACAATACTCAGATTGAAGAAACCATTAAAGAAGCGGTACGTCAAAGTCCATCGTCATTTAACTCACAGACATCACGTGTTGTAACACTTTTTGGTGAGTCACATGACAAATTCTGGAATATCGTTTTAGAAACGTTACGTAAAATTGTTCCTGCAGAAGCATTTGAGGGAACTCAAAATAAGATCAATAGCTTTAAAGCGGGTCATGCAACTGTATTGTTTTATGAAGATCAAGATACGGTGAAAGGTTTACAAGAGCAATTCCCACTTTATGCTGAGAACTTTCCAATCTGGTCTGAACATTCAACAGCTATTGCTCAATTTGCGGTTTGGACTGCATTGTCAGAAAAAAATATTGGAGCATCATTACAACATTACAATCCAATTGTGGATGAAGAAGTGGCTTCAACATTTGAAATTCCATCTTCTTGGAAACTTCGTGCTCAGCTTGTGCTCGGTTCAATCGAAGCGCCTGCAGGAGATAAAACGTTTATTGATGACGAAATTCGTTTTAAAACTTTTAATTAATCCAAATCATATAAAGGCACTTCGGTGCCTTTTTTTATGACGAGTTCTGTCATTAAATTGTCATCGCTTGGTAGCATAGTAGTCATATCTAACAATCTAATATTGAGTTATTTATGAAATTAAAAATTGCGTCTGCATTGATATTTACGGGTTTGAGCAGTCAAATTTTTGCAGCGGCGACCTTGGAGGTTCCAGAGGAACTGGTCGTAATTTCAGTGAATAATCAAGAGGTTAAATCAGGACTATTTAAATCAAAAAAACAATACCAAATTGATGCGAATCAACCTTTGGTGAATGTTCGATATAATCAATACTTTGAACTACCTTTAAATAATCATGAGATCGTAAAGTCGGATATTCTTACTTTGAAATTGCCAACCCTAGAGGATAATAGGTCATACAAATTGGATTTAATTCATCCACCACGAGATTTGGACCAAGCAAAAACATTCGCCAAAAATCCTCAATTGGCAATTTATAATCAAAATAATCAACTCATTTCAAATAATCTGATTGTTCAAATGACCTCGCAAAGTTTGCTAGGCGGTACGATCAATCAGATATTGCATAATGATCCAAAAGTTAGCCTAATGACCAAGTCAAGTTCACCATCAATAAATACTCAAACAGTGGAACAAGCTGACATTAAAAATACAAATACTCATGATGGTCAGACGTTGATTGAAGTATGGAAAAATTCTTCAAAGCAGGAACGTCAAAAATTTATGACTTGGCTTGCAACGCAATAAAACATTTAATATTTCAAAACAGATATAAAAAAGCCCTCATAGAGGGCTTTTTTATAAATTAAGTGAACAGCCAAGTATAGTAACCATAAATCATCAATGGCCATGCTACAAATGGACTAAATAAATACTTCCATATCCAATAACGTGGTATAAACCCTACGCCATGGATAAATCCACCAGATATTCCAATCATAATCAGCATCATGGCACGGTGACTGTAATGACCACTTGCATCCAACATTAGACTTGGGTGGATGAGTAATATGGTAGCGAGAGGCAATGCCATCAGAAATGAAATGATCATTGCAAATGAGTATTTACGTTTTTCAGAATTTGACATCGCAAGCTCACTCATTTCATTCACCATCTAAGTCTTGATGTTGTTCCATGTAAATGGCGGCAAGTACACTCGCGAAACATGCCATTAACACACCTAGTATCCATGCGAAGTACCACATAATTTTCTCCTAACAGTGATTCGGTTTTAATACAGACTATGCGTGTGGTCTTGAATATGTTTCTTGGTAATCACACCCCACATTTTGTAGTAACACCAAGTGGTGTATGCCAAGATCAGTGGAACAAAAATACATGCAGCAACAGTCATTACTGAAAGTGTCATTTGGCTAGATACTGCATCCCACATCGTCAAGCTAATGTTTGGATGAATACTAGATGGCATCAGGAATGGGAATAGGGCAAAACCAGCAGTGAGAATTGTGCCAATCACAGCGAACGATGTACCCAGAAAACTAAGTCCCGCTTTATTTTTAGACGATGCTAAAACCACAATTATTCCTCCGATAATTGCCATCACCGGTGCCAATATTGTGATTGGATAAATAGAATAATTGTTCATCCAACCATGATTGATATCAGTAAGTACTTCTTTAGCGAGTGGATTAGCTACACCATTCGTATCATAAGGGGTTACAAGTGTGTAGCCTTCGATATTGCCGAAATATAACCAAGCACCAGCACCGATAAAACAAATGAGAAAAAGAATACCCATATATCGTGTAGCTTGAGCAGAGCGTGTTCTTAATGCACCTTCAGTGCGTAGCATTAACCATGCACCACCATGAGCAGCAAGCATGGTCAAACTCACCAATCCACAGACCAAGGCAAATGGATTTAAAAGTGCAAACAAGCTTCCTGTGTAAGTTGAACGAACAGTTTCATCAAGTGTAAAGGGTACACCAAGGAACATATTGCCAAATGCAACGCCAAAAACGAGTGCTGGTACTGCTCCGCCAATACATAAGCCCCAATCCCAAGCATTACGCCATTTAGTATTTTCGAGCTTAGAGCGATAGTCAAAACCAACAGGTCTAAGGAATAAAGCAAATAATACGAGTAACAGCGCCCAGTACATACCCGAGAAAGCTGTTGCATATACCATTGGCCAAGCTGCGAAAAGTGCACCACCCGCCGTAATAAACCACACCTGGTTTCCATCCCAATGTGGTGCAATTGTGTTGATAGCAGCACGACGCTCTTCATCGTCTTTACCGACGAACGGCATCAGTGCCATAGAGCCCATATCAAATCCATCAGTCAAAGCAAACCCAATAAGGAGGACGCCGACCAATACCCACCAAATGATTTTGAGAAGTTCATATTCAATCATGTTAAATCTCCTCAGTTGACTTATTGGCTGCTGCTAGTTTTTCGAAATGATACTTTCCAGTATGTAAAGAGCTTGGTCCTAGTCTCGAGAATTTGATCATTAAATACATTTCTATGATGAGCAGCACTGTATAGAAAGCAGCGAGTGCTAAAATTGAACCCCATACATCCGCTGAACTAATACTTGATGCAGATAGGTGTGTTGGTAAAACTTCACCAATAGTCCATGGTTGACGACCAACTTCAGCAACGTACCAACCTGTTTGTGCTGCAATCCATGGAAGTGGAAGGGCGATCAGTGCAAACTTGAGCAACCAAGTTTTATTTTCAGCATTACGTTTCATGACGGCATACGTTGCAAGAATGAACAACAAGAGCATTAAGAAACCTGACGCCACCATCGCTCTAAATGCCCAAAATAAACTTGGAACATGAGGGATAGTATCTAAAGCTGCAGATTTAATTTGTTGTTCAGTAGCATCAACCACAGTTGGTGTGTATTTCTTCAACAATAGACCATAACCCAAATCTTTTTGAGTCTCGTCAAATGCAGCTTTGAGTTCTGGTGATTGATCTCCAGCACGAAGTTGTTCAAGCTGTGCATAAGCGACCATACCATTACGGATACGTTGCTCATGTTGTGCGATTAAATCTTTGATCCCTGTGACTTGTTCAGTTGTAGAGCGAGTCGCAATTAAACCCATGACATATGGAATTTTCACAGCATAGTCTGTTGTTTGCGTCTCGGGATTGGGGATACCAAATAATGTGAATGCAGCTGGTGCTGGATGTGTATCCCATTCTGCTTCAATTGCAGCGAGTTTGGTTTTCTGAACATCACCTAATTCATATCCTGATTCATCACCCAGTAAAATTACGGATAATGTCGAAGCAAGACCGAAAATAGCAGCAATGGCAAATGAACGACGGGCAAAGGCCAAATCACGTTTTTTAAGTAGGTAATAACTTGAAATTGCCAATACAAAAATTGCACCAGTCACATAACCCGCAGAAACAGTATGGACAAATTTAACTTGTGCCACTGGGTTAAATATTAGTGCGGCAAAATCTACCAGTTCCATACGCATGGTTTCATAGTTAAATGCGGCCCCGACAGGGTTTTGCATCCAACCATTTGCAACCAAGATCCAAAGTGCTGACATATTAGAGCCTAAAGCCACTAACCATGTCACACATAAATGTTGGACTTTAGAAAGACGTTCCCAGCCGAAAAAGAATAAACCAATAAAAGTAGATTCTAAAAAGAAGGCCATTAATCCTTCGATTGCTAATGGCGCTCCGAAAATGTCACCTACATAATGTGAGTAGTAAGCCCAGTTTGTACCAAACTGGAATTCCATCGTTAGTCCAGTGGTTACCCCTAAAGCAAAGTTGATCCCGAATAACTTACCCCAAAACTTGGTCATGTCTCGGTAAATCTCTTTGCCTGTAATGACATAGGTGGTTTCCATGATGGCAAGGATAAATGCCAATCCTAGAGTGAGGGGTACAAATATAAAGTGATACATTGCGGTCATTGCAAATTGAAACCGCGATAGATCGACCACGCTTTCAGAAATCATCAACGTGTCTCCTTCATTTTAAGTTCGCTGCCCGTAATTCGTTCAGCGACTTGATGGTCAAAGTTTTTGGGAATGGTAGGTGAATCAAACCAGATATTTTTAATCACGATAAGAATGATTACTTTGATAATAAGAATCAGAGTAATCTCTTTGATTAAATTTTTATTTAAACTTGAAGGTTTAATCATCATATTTAAATGCATTATTTGAATCTATTTTAATTATTATTATCTTTTTTTTATTTAAAATAAATACTTTGTAGTCATAAATATTTTTAATATAAAAAATATAATAAAAACAGTTATTTATATTTTTATTTTTAATAAAATTAAATCTGACTAAAATGGTTATATTAAAAAATAAAATAGACCAAAATACTTGGTATTAATATTTTAATTCCAACTAAAATAATAGGATTACTGTTTTGAAGTTTATTAAATTAGTTGGTTTTAAATCTGATTAAAATGGTTGGTTATAAGGATTTTATTAATTTTTATATAATCGTTGAGTGGGTTGGATTTAAATTTAATAGGCGTCACAAATACCTTGAATGAACTATTTTCAAATCAAATGCATATAATTGAAGTGGGGGTAATAGTTAATTAATGCTGATCAACATTGAAAAGTTGATTTGTTTTTGCAATTTTTTTAGCAATAAAATGAGATCTTTTTGCACGGATCAGGAGGATTTGAGATTGAAATTCAAGTTCCCCAAACTCTGGTTCAACTTGTACATAATGTAATTGACCGAATTCATCGCGAACGCGTGCTTGAGCAGAGAAACCAGGTCGTGCATTACCACTAGAAACAGTTGCTAGTCGACCAAGCAAATTTGAGTGCTCTGATTTGTATTTGGGTTTGATTACTTGATCCAAACAATGAATCATAAATACCGTAAAGAAGATTGCGATAATTAAAGCGGGTAATAAAACATAGTACCAAGCTAGAAAGGTTTTCTGGCTTGCAAATACAATGAGCTGAAGAAAATATCCAGCAAAACTAAAATTGATCAGAAAAAAAACAAGAATGAGAACTTTGGAAAATTTAACTTGAAGCAAAGGAAGGCGAATAAGCCAATAAGGTGTTAATTTTTTTATAAATTGACTAGGTCTTAAGCCAACAAAATAGCCTAAGGTTTCAGCCATGCTGAGCATTAGCAATGCAAACACGCACATATGAAATGGCATTAAATCAATTTCCATTAAAAATGCCAGCATGTCCTTCACCTCATGACTTAAGATTCTAAGTAAATTCCACCATCAGAATGAACTTTAATCTCGACTTTTTCTAAAGATTCACCTTGGCATGGGCCTGAAATGCACACACCAGTTTCTACATCAAATAAAGCACCATGAGTAGAGCATTCAATGAACTCTTGATCACGATCTAAGAATTGATTTTCAAGAAACTCGAGCTCAACTTGCAAATGTGGGCATACATTTTGATACGCATAGAAGCAACCATCTCGTTGCGTAATGAAAATGTTGTCACCATTTTCAGTTTCAAAAGATCGAGATTCTCTTTCAGGAATGTCTTCAGTCATGCAAATTTTATTCATTTTATGCGACTTCTATTTGAAATTCTTTAAGAAGTTTAGCGTAATCAGCTACGTCTAAACGTGGACCAAATTGAGCAACCACTTGGCTTGAGATTAAAATAGCCAATTCAGTCGCTGTTTGTAAATCTTTACCAGCATTTAATGCATATAAAAATGCACCAGAGAAAGCATCACCAGCACCGTTCGTGTCTAAAGCAACAACTTTACGTCCTTTCACTTGAAGTTCAGTTGATTCCGTTGCTACAAGAGCGCCGTCTGCTCCAAGCGTAATAATGACGGTAGAGCTTAATTTTTTAAGTGCAGCAAGAGCATTTTGTAAGTCATCAGTTTGTGTATACATCAATGCTTCTTGTTCATTACAGAATAGAACATCTACACCATCATCTAATAATTCGTCCAAGCCTGTACGCGCGTACTGCACCATAGCAGGATCAGAGAGCGTTAACGCAATTTTAACATTATTTGCTTTCGCAATTGCACGCGCTTGCTTGACGGCAGCTCGTGCCGTATCACTCGTAGAAAGGTAACCCTCTATATATAACCATTTAGCAGTTTTTAGCGCTTCAAAATCAATTTGTTCATTACTGAGTTCAGCTGTAATACCTAAGAAAGTATGCATGGTACGTTCTGAATCAGGACTGACCAAAACCATGCAAGTCCCAGTTACGCCTTCACTGATCGAACGTTCAGAGGTTTGTATTCCTGCATCATTTAGACCTTTTAAGTACAACGCTCCAAGATCATCATTGCCGACACGGCATCCATAAAACGCTTGACCACCTAAGGCACTAAAAGCCACTGTTGAGTTAGCTGCAGATCCCCCAGAGGCTTGACCTTTATATTCTTGAGAATTTTTTAAGTTTTGAAATAGACGGGCTTGAGTTTCCCCATCTGTAAGCTGCATAGTACCTTTTTGCAAATTTTGCTCTAAAAGAAATTCATCAGATACTTTGAATTCTTGGTCAATGAGGGCATTGCCAATCGCAAAAAGGTCAACTTTAGCCATGTCTAAATTCACATCACGAAAAAAGAAAACGATTTTACACCAATGCGATTGAATTCAGTAGCGTATTGCTTGATTTTCAAGCTTTAACCCGCATTTAATCGAAATGAATTATTTAATTCCGATATAGTTCTATTGATTTAGTTTTAATCTGACTATTTTACTCGGAAAATAGTTAGAGTTTGTTGTATAAATGATGAATTGTATTGAACTATCAGTATAATGATCTTTGTTAAAATTTATGTAAATTAAGGAGCACACATGACCGTAGATGTTACTGAAACCATTCAAAACACCGTTCATCCCGCGTTTCAGTTGGTACGTCAACATCATGTAGCCGCACTCGATATATTAGTTTCAGAATACCGTCATAAAGAAACTGACGCTGTGCATTTTCATCTAGCAACTGAACATGATGAAAATGTTTTTTTAGTTGCTTTCCGTACACAACCGATGGATTCAAAAGGCGAAGCACACATTCTTGAGCATACTGCATTATGTGGTTCTGAAAAATTTCCTGTACGTGATCCATTCTTTTTAATGATCCGTCGTTCTCTAAATACGTTTATGAACGCATTTACAGCTGCCGATTGGACAGCTTATCCATTTGCGACACAGAATAAAAAAGATTTCCAAAACTTACTTTCTGTCTATTTGGATGCAGCATTTGCAGCCAATTTAAACCCTTTGGATTTCGCTCAAGAAGGTATCCGAATTGAGTTGGAAAATGGTGAGCCTGTTTACAAGGGTGTGGTTTTTAATGAAATGAAAGGTGCAATGAGTTCACCTTCAGATCAGTTATATCACCAACTTGCTCATCATTTATTCCCTAAAACGACTTACCACTATAATTCAGGTGGTGATCCTAAGGATATTCCTGATTTAACTTACGAAGAGTTAGTCAGTTTCTATAAGTCACATTATCATCCAAGTAACGCTATTTTCATGACTTTTGGTAATCAATCTGCCTATGAGTTACAAGAGCAGTTTGAAACTTTAGCGTTATCTAAGTTTAAGAAAGGTCAAACCTTATATTCGACACCAGAACAGCGTCTAGAAGCACCTATTGAGGTGACAGAGACTTACGCGGTAGATGCTGAAGATTTGAAAGATAAAACCTACCATGTACTGGCATGGTTACTTCCTGAATCTAGTGATATTCAACTTCGTTTAGGCTTACGCTTGGCTGAAGGGATCTTATTGGAAGATTCTGCTTCACCATTACGTCACTATTTAGAAACGTGTGGTTATGCTCAATCTACAGGACCAATTTTAGGTCTTGATGATTCTAACTATGAAATGACTTTCTACTGTGGTATTCAAGGTTCAAATCCTGAACATGCAGAAACATTCAAAAACGGTGTGTTGAATGTGCTGAACGAGGTTGCCTCGAAGCCTGTAGATCAGTCATTGGTTGATGCGATTTTGCATCAAATTGAATTACACCAACGAGAAATTGGTGGAGATGGCACGCCTTATGGTCTAAGCCTCATCCTCAATGGTTTAAGCAGTGCAATTCATCATAATGATCCAATACATGTTTGGGATGTAGATTCGACCATTGAGCAAGTGAAAGAGCAGTTGAAAGACCCGATGTGGTTGCCTAATCTGATTAAGACCCATTTGATTGATAATCCGCATCGTGTACAGATGACGCTTGTACCAGATGCGAATAAATCGAAATTAGAGGCTGAAGCAGAAAAACAGCGTTTAGCTGATATAGGCGCACGCTTAACAGATGATGAAAAAGCGGAAATTGTACGCCAGACTGAGGCATTAAATGAAAGACAGGCAACTCCTGATAACTTAGATTTATTGCCGAAAGTTGGTTTAGAAGATATTCCTGCCGAACTTCCAGTCGTTCAAGGTCAATTGAGAGAAATCATTTCTAATAACTTAGATACACCCTTGAACTTATACCATGCTGGTACTAACGGAATTTATTATCAACAAGTGATTATTCAAATTCCTGACCAAGTCGTGAAATCACCTTACTTTAACTTACTCTCCGTGCTCATGGGCGAGGTCGGTGCAGGTCAATATAATTATTTAGAATTACAGCAATTACAAACAGCGGTAAGTGGTGGCCTTGGTATGGGGGCATCTCTACGTAGTAAAGTTGATGATAAAGGTAAAATTAGCGCATTTTTAACGCTGACAACCAAATCGCTTGCCCACAAACTAGATACGATTCAATTGTTAAAATTGGCATTTGAGAAACTGCGTTTTGATGAAAAGGACCGTATTATTGAACTTTTACAACAGCGTAAGACGCGTTGGGCATCCCGTTTGTCTGGTTCTGGACATAGCTATGCCATGCAGATTGCTTCTCGTAATATGAGTGCATTGGCATTACGTGATTATAATAATACCGGCTTAGGTGCGCTTAATTGGCTGAGCGAGCTTGTTCAAAGCATTGAAACAGATGAACAAGCATATGCGAACTTCATTCAAGAGTTGCAAAATATTCACCGTTTGTTGTTACTCGCGCCTAAACAGTTCCTACTGGTCTGTGAAGAGCAACAGTCTGAACGTTTAATTGAAGAAATTCAAAATGTTTGGGATAAACTTGAAGTGAAGCGTGAGCCAGTGCATCTTGCTGAAGTTAATTTTGAACAAACGCAAAATGACGAAGCATGGCTGATTCAATCCAATGTCCAATTCTGTGCTTCTGCTTATCCAGCAGTTGAAGTTTCTCATCCGGATGCAGCACCGTTAATGGTGCTTGCGGCTTATCTACGAAATGGTTTCCTGCACAGTGCAATCCGTGAAAAAGGAGGCGCTTATGGCGGTGGTGCAAGCTATGATGGAAATGCTTGTGCGTTTAGATTCTATAGTTATCGTGATCCACGTTTAGCAGAAACTTTCCAAGATTTTGAAGCAAGTATTGATTGGTTACTGAATACTGAACAAAAACCACACCAACTTGAAGAGGCGATTCTGGGTCTTGTATCGAGCATGGATAAGCCAGGTTCTCCAGCAGGTGAAGCAATTACTGCATGTTATGCATTATTGCATGGACGTACGCCTCAATTCAGAAAAACTTTACGAGAGCGTTTGCTCAATGTAACGTTAGATGATCTAAAGCGTGTAGCAGAAACGTATTTAGTGAATCAAAAACCAACGAAGGCTGTTGTAGCACCAATGGCTAAAAAAGAGCAACTTGCAGAACTTGGGTTTTCAATAAAACAAGTGAATTAAAATTAAAAATGGGGCTTAGCCAATGCGAAATAGAATAAAACGTTCACCAATATGGTTGGGTGTGTCGTCGTTTATGTGTTTGCCTATACAGACAGTTTGGGCAACAGATGTGGTACCAGCGAATCCAGCGTCACCACAAGCGTGCGTTGCACTTGATTCAAATGCAGAGCGTTTAGCCTGTTATGATGCATTGTTCAAAGCCCCTGAACTTGAGCAACCTGCGTATGTTTCTGAGCGTCAGGCTGCGCGTGAAATACCAGCACCGCAGGTTGAACCACAGGATTTAAAGTCTAAAATCGAACAAAAAGTTGAAAACTTGTTTTCAGTGGAAGGTCCTGTAATTACACCAAATTCATCGTTGCTTGATAAACGATGGGAATTGGCTGAAGACAGTAAATTAGGTACATGGAATATACGTGCACATCAACCTGTCTATTTACTTCCTGCATTTTGGACGTCTGATAAGAACGAATTTCCATCGAGTCCAAATCCTCAAAACACCGTAAAAGATGATCAAAATTTAAAGTCTTTAGAGTCTAAGTTTCAAATTTCACTCAAAACCAAAGCTGTTGAAAACTTAATCGGGAATAATGGCGATATTTGGTTAGGTTATACCCAGTCATCTCGTTGGCAGGTTTACAACTCTGAAGAATCACGACCATTTCGTGAAACGAATTATGAACCTGAAGCAAGTATTGTGTTTAGAACCAACTATGAATTTTTAGGTTTAAATGGTCGCTTACTCGGTTTAACGCTGAATCATCAATCAAATGGACGTTCGGATCCTTTATCACGTAGTTGGAACCGTGTGATGCTGAACTTAGGATTTGAGCGTGATAATTTCGCTATGATTATTCGACCTTGGTATCGAATTGAAGAAGATTTCAATGATGATAACAATCCTGACATTAAAAACTATATTGGTCGTGGTGATTTAACGACTTTTTACCGTTGGAATGATCATGATTTTAGCTTGATGTTAAGACATTCACTTAAGGGTGGGGATGATTCTCGAGGAGCTGTTCAATTTGATTGGGCATTTCCAATCAGTGGCAAACTTAGAGGTCATTTTCAATTATTCGATGGGTATGGTGAGAGTTTGATTGATTATAATCATCGTGCTACCTATGCGGGTATAGGCGTCTCTTTAATGAATGCTTTCTAAATAAAAAACCACGCTTAGCGTGGTTTTTTTTGCGATCTTATTTCGATTGAATTAGGGGAACTCCAGTCACTTTCTGTATCTCATCAAAGGTAACGTCATGAGCCAGTTCTATCAGTTTTACCCCTTGAGGCGTGATATCTAAAACCCCTAGATCTGTAATCACGCGATGAACGACTGCTTTACCTGTAAGGGGCAGTGAACATTTTGGAACAATTTTTGGGGTGCCATCTTTGGCACAATGTTCCATCAGCACCACGACTTTTTGTACGCCAGCCACCAAATCCATTGCTCCACCCATACCTTTGACTTTTTTCCCTGGAATCATCCAATTCGCAAGATCACCTTGCTCAGAGACTTCCATAGCGCCAAGTATCGCAATATTCACATGCCCACCACGGATCATGGCAAATGAATCAGCACTGGAAAAGAACGCGGCACCTGCTCGCGCCGTAACAGTTTGCTTACCCGCATTAATCAGGTCAGCATCTACGGTTTCTTTTGTTGGAAATTCGCCAATTCCCAACAAACCATTTTCAGATTGGAGCCAAACATTGATGTTTTCAGGAATGTAGTTCGCAACCAAAGTTGGCAATCCAATCCCTAAATTGACATAAAATCCATCTTCGAGTTCCAAGGCAGCTCGTTGTGCCATTTCATTACGCGTCCATGCCATAACTTATGCCTCCGCCTTTAAGGTCATTTGTTCGATTCTTTTTTCTGGTGTGGTGTTAAGAACGATACGATTTACATAAATGCCGGGCAAATGTATCGAATCGGGATCGAGCTCACCGATCTCTACAATTTCCTCAACTTCAGCGACTGTAATTTTCCCAGCCATCGCACAAACGGGATTAAAATTTTGAGCTGTTTTCCTAAAGATTAGGTTACCTGCCTTATCTGCTTTATACGCTTTGACCAAAGCGACATCTGCAGTTAATGAGGGTTCTAAAATATATTCTTTACCATTGAACTCACGTACTTCTTTACCTTCTGCAATCAACGTACCTACGCCTGTTTGGGTAAAAAATGCAGGAATCCCAGCTCCACCAGCACGTAGTTTTTCAGCCAAAGTGCCTTGAGGGGTTAGCTCGACTTCAAGTTCACCATTTAAGTATTGTCGCTCAAATTCTTTATTTTCTCCGACATAGGACGAGATCATTTTTTTAATTTGTTTTGTTTCGAGTAGTAATCCCAAACCAAAACCATCTACACCTGCATTGTTTGAAATACAAGTCAGCTCTTTAGCTCCTGTTTGTTTCAGGGCAGCAATCAAAGCCTCAGGAATACCACATAAGCCAAAACCACCAACAGCTAAGGTTTGACCATCTTGAATGATATCGTTCAGTGCACTTTCAGCACTTTCATACACTTTGTTCGTCATTGAACACCTCATTGTATTTTTATTTTGTTCATCCTGAATCAGCTTCTGATCTTTATCATTTCATAATGCTGATACGTACTAAGCACATTTTTTTTGCCAATACGCATTGGCATAGTTAGATGGATTGTTTCGTTGCAAAACTTGACTAATGTTACGACTCGCAAGCATCAGGGCATCTAGGTCAATGCCAGTCTCATAGCCCGTATTGGACAAGAGATAAAATAAGTCTTCAGTGGATACATTACCCGAAGCACCTTTGGCATAAGGACAACCGCCAAGTCCTGCAATCGATGAGTCAAATATGCGGATGCCTTGTGTCAGTGATTGATAGATATTGGCAATTGCCATGCCGTAGGTATTGTGAAAATGACCAGCTAAAAGTTGTGGTTCAATTCGTTCCAAACATGCATTCCAAACTTTGGAAACACGATCAGGTGTAGCTGTGCCGATGGTTTCACCCAAGGATACTTCGTAGCAACCTAGATCAATTAACTTTGCACTGACTTCAGCAACCTTAGATGGATCAATTGGACCTTCATAAGGGCAGTCGACGATACATGAAACATATCCGCGTACTTTAATATCATGTTGTTGAGCAAGCTGTAATACATCAGCAAACTTCTCAAAACTTTCCTCAATTGAACAATTTATATTCTTTTGAGTGAAGCTTTCAGAAGCAGCGGTGAAAACCGCAACTTCTTTACAGCCTACAGCTAAAGCTGACTCAAATCCCTTAAGGTTTGGTGTCAGTAAGCTGAACTGGATATCTTCATCATGTGGTAGGCTAGCATAGAGTTGATCACTTTCTGCCATTTGAGGTACCCACTTTGCAGATACACAAGAACCGACTTCGATATTCTTCAAACCAGTTTTCATCAAATCAAGAATAAGATTGCGTCTGTCTTCGAATGTTAAGGGTGTTTTTTCATTCTGAAGACCGTCACGAGGTCCAACTTCAACGATTTTCACAAAATTATCGTGATTTGGTGTGGTTTGATTGGTTGTTTTCATCATGCCGCATTCTCCTCAGCAGCTTGAAACTCAACCAGCTCATCACCAGCTTTCACTTGATCACCTTGTTGGAAATAAGCAGCGACTACGACACCATCAAATGGTGCACGTATAGCGTATTCCATTTTCATTGCTTCTAACGTTAATAACACTTCATCTTTTTTTACACGTTGATTTGCTGAAACAAATACTTGTGTCACTGCACCCGGCATTGGCGCTTTTAGATTTGAGTCAGATGAGGATTGATCATCTGTATTAAAATTAGGTTTGATGAGTTCAAATTTAAAAGTCTGCCCATTTTTAAAGAGGGTGACCGCATCATTGGTTTTTTTAAAACTGATTTTCTCTTGACCGAAAGAGGTATAGATCGCCATGAGATTTTCATTGAGCAACTGACCTGAGATAGCGTAGCTTTCGCCATCAAGCTGTGCTTCGAACCCTTGTGAAGTTGAGATAAATTCAACTTGATACGTTTGTCCACGATGTTCAAGTTTTATCGGTGTACGCGCATCAACATTATTTCTCCAAAGGGGTTTTGCTTTCCAAACTGGATGGCTTGTACGCTTGGATTCATTTAACTGAGAATGCAGTTCAATAAATGCTGCTGTGACAATTGTTTCAGACGAAGAAGGAGTCGTGGTTTTAAATAGGAACTCATCTTCACGCTGAATTAAATTGGTATCTAGATTGGCATTTTTGAAAGAGTCACATGCCACTAAGCGATCTAAAAATGCAATATTGTTGCCTAAGCCTTCGACATGAAAGTGGCTCAAAGCATGATGCATTTGGACGAGTGCTGCTTCACGATTTTCTCCCCATACGATGAGTTTAGCAATCATTGGATCATAGAACGTTGTGATCTCATCACCTTGCACAATGCCACTATCAACACGGACACATTCATTTTGAGTCGGATAATGAAGATAATTAATTTTTCCAATTGCTGGGAGAAATCCTTTCTCTGGCTCTTCTGCATAAACACGAGCTTCAAGTGCATGGCCATGAATTTTTAATTCAGACTGTTGTTTTGGCAAAGGTTCACCATAAGCAACACGTAATTGCCATTCAACCAAATCTTGTCCTGTGATCATTTCCGTCACAGGGTGTTCAACTTGAAGGCGAGTGTTCATTTCCATGAAGTAAGCTGTACCATCTTGCTCAACAATGAACTCAACCGTTCCAGCACCGACATAGTCTACTGCTCGGGCAGCATTAATCGCAGCTTCACGCATCGCTTCGAGTTTAACTTCGGCCATTTTAGGGGCTGGGGCTTCTTCTAGGACTTTTTGGTGACGGCGCTGCACAGAGCAATCACGTTCAAAGAGGTGAACATAATTGCCATGTTTGTCACCAAAAACTTGCACTTCAATATGACGAGGATTGACAACATAACGTTCAATTAGAACGTCATCATTGCCAAAGCTTGATTTCGCTTCACTTTTGCATGAGTTCAGTGCAGAAATAAAGTCTTCAGCACGCTCCACTAAGCGCATGCCTTTACCGCCACCACCTGCACTGGCTTTAATCAGCACAGGATAACCAATCTGATCAGCTTGTTGTTTAAGAAAATCTGTGTCTTGATTGCTGCCATGATAACCGGGTGTGAGTGGAACACCTGCTTTTTCCATCAATGCTTTAGACGTTGCTTTTAAACCCATGGCTAAGATGGCAGCCACTGGAGGCCCTATAAAGGTGATGTTGTTTTTTTCACAAGCTTCAGCAAATTGGTCATTTTCAGATAGGAAACCATAACCTGGATGGATGGCTTCAGCTCCTGTTTTAAGTGCAGCTTGAATAATACGATCTGCTTGTAAATAACTTTGTGCAGCAGGGGATTCACCAATATAAATGGCTTCATCCGCTAATTTGACATGCTGCGCTTGGGCATCTGCATCTGAATAGACTGCAACCGTTGCGATACCTAATTTTTGTGCACTACGAATCACACGACATGCAATTTCGCCACGGTTTGCAATGAGAATTTTTTTAAACATATTGAATTCCTTTTTATTGTTCTGCCGTTGCTTGAATCCATGCTGGGCTTTGTTTATTTAAAAAAGCAGTTAAGCCATTTTTGGCTTCATCACCTTGACGTACGTGTGCAATGTGTTGAGCGGTTTGAATGAGTAAATCTTTTGTGACTTCTTGATGATCAACTAAACGAATCAAAGACTTTGAAGCAGCTTGAGCTTCAGGGCCACCAAGCAAAATTGCATCAATGATTTCCGATACGGTGGCATCCAGCTGTTCTGGCTGACAAACTTCATGGACGAGACCAATATGCTTTGCTTGTTCTGCAGAAATACGTTCAGCCGTGAGAAAATATCGAGATGCTTGACGAGCACCGATGGCACGGATCACGTATGGACTAATCGTTGAAGGTGCTAAACCTAATCTCACTTCTGAAGTGGCAAACTTAGCATCAGTGGAAGCCACACAAATATCGCATGCTGAAGCAAGCCCCATGCCGCCGCCAAATGCAATACCATGGACACGTGCGATAGTCGGTTGTTTCAGCGTGGCTAAACTTTGTAACATTTTGGCAAGTTTCAATGCATCCTCTTCATTTTCCACTTTTGATGCTTGACCTGCTTGTTTCATCCAATTGAGGTCCGCACCTGCAGAAAAGCTTTTACCACGACCTGCCAAAACGACAACACGAACGTCATCATTAGCATTTAAAGTTGTGAAACAGTGATTCAGCTCTTCTATCACTTGTGTATTGAATGCATTGTGTAATTCAGCACGATTAATCCATACGGTCGCAACTTGGCGTTCAATTTCAAGCTGTAAAAATTCATAACTCATGTTATTTTCTCCTTACATGCGGAACACGCCGAACTGAGTTGGTTCAATTGGTGCATTCAATGCAGCAGCCAAACTCAGACCTAAGACATGACGTGATTCTGCTGGATCAATCACACCGTCATCCCACAACCGTGCAGATGCATAATAAGGGTGTCCTTGCTTTTCAAATTGATCACGATAAGGTTGTTTGAATTGATCTTCTTCTTCAGCTGACCAAGTTTCACCACGTTGCTCAATTTGATCACGCTTAATCGTGGAGAGAACACTAGCAGCTTGTTCACCGCCCATTACGGAAATACGTGAATTCGGCCAAGTCCATAAGAAGCGAGGAGAATATGCTCGACCGCACATTCCATAGTTGCCTGCACCAAAAGAACCACCGACCACCAAGGTGATTTTAGGAACATTTGCGGTCGCTACTGCCATGACCAATTTGGCTCCATTTTTGGCAATACCTTCATTTTCATATTGGCGACCGACCATGAAACCGGTGATATTTTGGATAAAGAGCAATGGAATATTGCGTTGCGTACACAGTTCAATGAAATGCGCACCTTTCTGAGCAGACTCTGAAAATAAAATTCCGTTATTGGCAATGATTCCGACCTTCATGCCGTAGATAGATGCAAAACCTGTAATTAAGGTTGTACCAAAACGAGCCTTAAATTCATCAAGTCTTGAACCATCTACGATACGTGCAATCACTTCACGGATGTCAAAGGGTTTGCGTGAGTCACTCGGAATGACACCATAGAGTTCTTCAGCACTATAAAGTGGTTCTTCAATTTCGGTCTTAAATGCTTTCGGTTCGATATTTAGGTTTTGAACAATATTGCGTGCAATTTGAATCGCATGTTCATCACTTTCTGCAAGATGATCTGCGACACCAGATAAACGGGTATGAACATCGCCACCACCAAGGTCTTCAGCAGTCACCACTTCACCTGTTGCAGCTTTTACCAAAGGTGGACCACCGAGGAAAATCGTGCCTTGATTGCGGACAATAATCGTTTCATCGGACATGGCAGGGACATATGCGCCACCCGCAGTACAACTCCCCATAACCACGGCTATTTGTGCAATACCTTTACTCGACATGCGTGCTTGGTTGTAAAAAATTCGTCCAAAATGATCGCGATCAGGGAATACTTCATCCTGCATTGGCAGAAATGCACCGCCTGAGTCGACCATATAAATACAAGGAAGATGATTTTGTTCAGCAATTTCTTGCGCACGTAAATGTTTTTTTACAGTTAAAGGATAATATGTACCTCCTTTAACTGTTGCATCATTGGCAACGATCATGCATGTCACACCATGCACTTGACCAATACCTGCAACCACACCTGCGGCTGGTACATCGTCAGCATAAACTTGATAAGCAGCGAGTTGACCAATTTCAAGAAAGGCAGTTCCTGCATCAATGAGTTGATCAATGCGCTCACGCGGTAATAGTTTTCCACGTGCTAAATGCTTCTGACGTGCTTTTTCTCCACCACCTAAGGCAATGGTTTGAGCTTGTTTTTTTAAGTCTGCGACCAATTCAACCATTGCAGCTTGATTGATTTTAAACTCTTCACTACGTGGATTGATTTTACTTTTAATTTCGTTCATCAATGACTTCCTTGTATTAACTTGAATTATTTGGTTTCGTTGAATAACTCACGACCAATTAACATGCGTCGAATTTCAGAAGTTCCTGCACCGATTTCATAGAGTTTGGCATCACGCCACAATCGACCTGTGCTGTAATCATTGATATAACCATTGCCCCCAAGGGTTTGAATTGCTTCACCAGCCATCCACGTTGCTTTTTCAGCTGAGTAGAGAATGGCACTTGCTGCATCTTTACGTAAACCACGATCATGATCAGCTTTATCACATGCTGCACCCACGGCATAAACCAAAGCCTTGCTTGCCAACCATGTAGAATACATATCCGCAATTTTGCCTTGCATGAGCTGGAATTCACCTAAACATTGACCGAATTGCTTACGTTCATGAATGTATGGGATGACCACATCTAAACATGCATCCATAATGCCTAGTGGTCCACCACTGAGAACTGCACGCTCGTAATCTAATCCACTCATGAGCACTTTTGTACCGTTACCCACACCACCCATGACGTTTTCTTTAGGCACTTTGACATTGTCAAAGAACAGGGGATAAGTATTTGAACCACGCATTCCGAGTTTGTCTAAGTGACTCCCATGACTAAAGCCTTCCATGCCTTTTTCAATAATGAAAGCAGTCATGCCTTTGGCACCAGCATTGATGTCAGTTTTGGCGTAAACCACCAGCACGTCAGCATCTCCACCATTGGTAATCCACATTTTTGAGCCATTAAGTACAAAGTGATCACCATGATCTTCAGCACGTAATTTCATACTAACGACATCTGAACCCGCATTCGGTTCAGACATTGCCAAAGCACCGACATATTCGCCAGAAATTAATTTAGGAAGATATTTTTGTTTTTGTTCTTCGCTACCATTACGGTTAATTTGATTCACACAAAGATTTGAATGTGCCCCGTATGAAAGTCCAATGGAAGCAGATGCTCGTGAAATTTCCTGCATGACAATGATATGAGCCAAATAACCCAGATTGACACCACCGTATTCTTCACTCACGGTAAGTCCAAGTAACCCCATATCACCAAATTTTTTCCATAAGTGAGCTGGAAATAAGTTGTCTTGATCAACTTGTTGAGCAATAGGTGCGATTTCCTTTGCACAGAATGCAGCTACAGAATCACGTAAAGCGATTAGTGTTTCGTCTAGTCCAAAGTCGATACTCTGTAAATTCATTTTCATTCATCCTAAAATTTAATTTTTATTTCCAGTGAAGCATTTTGTCCTTGCTTGAGAAATACAATACAGTTATTTTTTAAAAAAGTGAATATAGATTCAGAAAATGATTTATAATTCATTTTAGTTGATTGGGTGAACAATTATGAGTTATAAAAGATCCACTTTGATGCAAGAGCGTATGGAGCAAAATCGTCAATCGATACTGCAATCCGCGCGCGAACTTATTGCGGGTGGTGGTTTTAAAGATGCACAAGTGCAAGCGATTGCAGATAAATCTGGTGTCTCGAGTGGTTTGGTCTATCGCTATTTTGAGAACAAAAATCAGATTTTGATTGAAGTGCTTTCACAGGCCATCAAAGGTGAGGTCGATATTCTGAATCAGATTGCAAAAAATGATTGGACTTCGACTGAGAAGTTGACAAAGGCCGTCACTGCTTTCGTAAAACGTGCTCTGAATAGCCCTCAACTTGCATATTCACTCATGTTTGAGCCCGTAGACCCAACGATTGAGCATGAACGTTTTAGAAGTAAGCAACTGATAAAACAATCCATTAAGGAGATTCTTGCCGAAGGAAAGGTCAATGGTGAGTTCGAATTTGAAGATTTAAATACAGCTGCATTATGCGTGGTTGGTGCGATGACATTCGTTGTGATTGAACCTTTAAATCCATCGCGTAATGTGATGTTTGATGACGGTTATAAAGGTTATTTCGTTAAGCAAATTGCAGACTTTTGTGTCAATGCAGTTAAGGCAAAGGAGGAAAATTAATTTAATTCACACAAAAGGATGTCATGTTTAAACGAGTAATCGCGTAATTAATAACGAAATATTGGATTGATATAAGAAAATAGAATCAAGGAGTATGATTCAATGACGCAATTACGACTCAGTTATGCCTATGGCACCAGTGAGCAACCCTTATTGGGTATGACCATAGGCCATAAATTTGATCAAGCATGCCTACAATATGCCGATCAGGATGCTGTGGTCAGTGTGCATCAAAATGTACGTTTGACCTATCAGCAGTTACAAGAGAAAGTAAATGCTTTTGCATGTAGTTTATTAAAAATCGGTTTAGAAAAGGGAGATCGTCTAGCGATTTGGTCCCCTAATTGTGTGGAATGGACGATCGCACAATTTGCAGCCTTCAAGGCTGGAATTATTTTGGTCAACTTAAATCCTGCGTATAAAAGCTACGAGCTAGAATACGTACTCAATCGAGTATCTTGCAAAGGATTGATCATTGCATCGACCTTTAAGACGACCAATTATCAAGAAATTTTGACGCAAATTGCACCAGAAATTTTGCATACGACCAATGGCGTTTTAAATGCTGAAAAATTGCCGCATTTAAAGTATTTGATCAAAATAGATGATCAACAACATACTGGGTTTTATCGCTTTAGTGATTTATTGGCTGAACCGACTTCAGAGCAGTTAGATCAACTTAATGAGATAGCATCTGGTCTTCAATTCGATGAAACCATCAATATCCAGTTTACCTCCGGAACGACAGGTAGCCCCAAAGGGACCATGCTGACACACAATAATATTCTGAATAACGGGTATTTTGTGGGAGAGGCAATCAAACTGACTTCTCAAGATCGAGTTTGTATTTCTGTACCGTTATTTCATTGCTTTGGTATGGTGATGGGTAATCTCGCCTGTATTACACATGGATCAACCATGATCTATCCATCTGCTGTATTTAATCCTCTTGATAGTCTTAAAGCGATTGAACAAGAGAAATGTAACGCGGCATATGGTGTGCCTACCATGTTTATTGCCATGCTTGATCATGAGCAATTTGACGAATTTGATTTGACTACATTGCGTACTGGCATTATGGCTGGCAGTCCATGTCCAAAAGAAATCATGAAGCGCGTCATTGAGCGTATGCATATGCGAGATATCACGATTTGTTATGGCATGACTGAAACAGCGCCAGTAAGTGCACAAAGTTCGATCAAAGATTCGCTAGAACAACGAGTGAGCACTGTTGGTCGAGTTCATCCACATATCGAAATTAAAATAGTCGATGAACACGGTAAAGTAGTGCCTCGTGGCAAACTCGGAGAGTTGTGTGTACGAGGATACTCAGTCATGCTGGGCTATTGGGATGAAGAAGAAAAAACACGAGAAGTCGTAGATGTCGCAAAATGGATGCATACCGGTGATATCGCTGAAATGGATGATGAAGGCTTTATCAAAATCAAAGGTCGCATTAAAGATGTTGTGATTCGGGGAGGTGAGAATTTATTCCCTAAAGAGATTGAAGACTTCTTATATAAACATCCGGCTGTTAGCGATGTTCAAGTCATTGGGCTTCCTGACCCGAAATATGGCGAAGAGTTATGTGCTTGTATTATTTTGCATGAAGGACATGAATGTTCTGAACAAGTGATCAAAGATTACTGCAAAGCCAATATCTCACATAATAAAGTGCCACGATATGTACATTTTCTTAAAGAGTTCCCAATGACTGCTTCTGGTAAGGCTCAGAAGTTTAAACTCCAAGAATATATGCGTGAGCAACTCAATATTTTTGATGAGAGTGCTTAATCGTCATTGAGTGATATTTTTAACTTCAAGCTAGAAAAACAACAAAGCCGAACTTAGTTCACTAAGTTCGGCTTAATTTTAAAAAATAGTAGAAGAGCGATATGGCAAAGAATTTTGATCACCCAAAAATCGTAGAAAACTATGATGAACATATCAGGCAGCTCATACCAGGATATGAACTGATGCATCTACATATACTGGCGTTGCTTGAAACTCATCTCAAAGAAGAGGCTAAAATTGCCATTGTCGGGTGCGGAACTGGATTTGAACTGAATTATTTATTAGATCATTTTCCAAAGGCGGAGTTTGTTGTGTTTGATCCATCGGCAGCGATGCTTGAAAAAACAAAACAGATCGTTCAGTTTAAGCAGCAAATGCACCGAGTCATAATTCTGCAAGGTGACACGACGGTGCTCCAGAAATATTCTGAAAATTTTGATGCAGTATTGAGTATTTTGGTTTTTCATTTTGTTTCACATGCATACAAAAAGAGTTTTTTAGGTGATATTTACCATGCTTTGAAACAAGATGGCGTGGTTCTGAGTTTCGATCTGATGCAATTCGAAGAACCAAATGATCAGTTAGTATTAAAAAATTTGGTGACAAAAATAGGATTAAGTGAAAAACAAAGTCAGGTCATGTTGGAAAGAATACATGATGACTTTAATTTAATGACAGTGAAAGAGATGAAGAATCTATACCTTCAGGCTGGTTATCAAAATTTAAGAACTTTCTGTCAAATGTCTAATTTTTATGGATTAAAAGCAGTAAAGTGATAATTTCATATTTAGAATAACCTATTCATTTTATCTTATATGAAAATCGTACAAATGGTTATATATCTAAAATGAAAAAGGATTATGATAAAAGTATTGTTTTATGAATATAAGGATTGTTCATGACCACAGAGACTCAATTTCCACAAACTTCTAATCGTGGAATCGCGGTATACAGTAATAACGCTGAAGCGATTGGTAATACACCGCTCATTCGCATTAATCGTGTAATACAGGGTGGGGCTACAGTTCTTGCCAAAGTCGAAGCACGTAACCCAGCATTTTCAGTAAAATGCCGTGTTGGTGCTGCTTTGATTGCAGATGCAGAACAACGTGGTGTGCTTAAAGCAGGCATGCATATTGTTGAACCGACGAGTGGTAATACAGGGATTGCGCTAGCTTTTGTTGCTGCTGCTAAAGGTTATGACATCACACTGACTATGCCTGCAAGTATGAGTATCGAGCGCCGTAAAGTACTCAAAGCATTGGGTGCTCATTTAGTATTAACCGATCCAGCTAAAGGGATGAATGGTGCTGTTCAAGAAGCAGAACGTTTAGTTGCTGAGAACCCAGAGCTTTATTATTTACCTCAGCAATTTGAAAACCCAGCAAATCCTGCCATTCATGAAACTACAACTGGACCTGAAATTTTTGAAGCAACGGGTGGTAAGGTTGATATTTTAGTGGCTGGTGTAGGTACGGGAGGTACGATCTCTGGTATTTCGCGTTATTTTGAGAAAGTTAAAAATCAAGCCCTTTACTCAGTTGCAGTTGAACCAGCAGACTCGCCAATTATTGGACAAGCGAAGCGTGGCGAAACACTCACTCCGGGACCACATAAAATCCAAGGCATTGGTGCAAACTTTATTCCTAAAAACCTAGATTTAGATTTGGTGGATGAAGTCATCGCGGTTGAAAATCAAACAGCAATTGATTTTGCTCGTCAATCTGCAATCAAAGAAGGGATTTTTGTGGGTATTTCAAGTGGTGCAGCATTAGCGGCCGCTCATGAACTTGCTCAACGACCTGAAAATGCAGGTAAAACCATAGTGGTGATTTTACCTGATGCTGGAGAGCGCTATTTATCTTCAGTTTTATTCGAAGATATCTCAGCAGATTAATGAGAAAGTCAAAGCATTCTAAAAAAACGGTCTTCATGGCCGTTTTTTTGTGATTTATTCGATTCAAACAATTTTAAACTCTTCTTAAGTTACCAATCATTTTAAATTTATTACATCACACGACTATTTTCACAGTTTTGAACGCGATATCTTTAAGCGAATTTTTTCTAATAAAAAAATGAATGAACGACTTTAATCATCCTATTTATATTATCGGCGCTGGTGTTGCAGGATTAAGTTGTGCTCAGCATTTAAAATCAGCAGGATTTAATGTTGTTGTTTTAGAAGCACGTGATCGTATAGGTGGGAGAATACATACACAAAACATTGATGGTCATTGTTTTGACCTTGGTGCATCATGGATACATGGTATTGATAATAATCCGATATGGAAAATTGCAGAGTCCAATCGGATAAGTACTCAAGTTTTTAATTATGATCAAGTGGATTATTTTCATGCCAATGGTCAGCCATTTACCGAACAAGAGAGCTTAGAATTTGAAAAATGCCTTCGTGATGTTCAGAAGGTTTTTCAAAATACATCAATAGAGCAGGATATCTCCGCTTTTGAGCAACTTGAGAATGTTTTAGGAACGATACGTTTTCAACTTCATTATTTTGATCGAGACGTCATCACACAAAAAATTAAGCAGTATTACTCAAGGCTTGCCCATGATCCTTTTGCGACTGATTTAGAGCAATTAGCCCATAATTTTATGGATTTTGAAGGCTACTTCTCAGGCGATGAAGTGATATTTCCAAAAGGTTATGAACAGATTGTTAAAGTTCTGGCTGCTGATTTAGAGATTCATACGAATGCAGATATTGTTGAAATCGTTCATGACTCTCATCAAGTCCAGATAAAAACAGCATGTGCACAGCTTTACATAGGTTCTCAAGTTGTGGTGACTGTTCCGCTCGGAATCTTAAAGCAAGATAAAATTAAGTTTGAGCCGCCTTTGCCTAGTGGATTAGTCCAATCGATTCAAAAGCTGGGTTTTGGATCTTTCAATAAAATATTTATACAATTTTCAAAAGCTCTAGAATTTAATGGGAATGCACTTAAACACAATACGGCATTTTTTTGGGATGAGCGTGAGCTGTATAGTATTTTAGATTTTAGTCGTTTATATAATAAACCGACTTATCTCCTTCTCGTGGGAGGTACAAAGTCAGAATGGGTTGATCAAGCAACGGAGCAACAGGTGCATGAATATATCAAGAAAATATTGAAGATTTGCATGCACTCCAATGAAATTCAGAACATCATAATTACCCGCTGGGGGAGTGATCCGTTTAGTTTAGGTTCATTTAGTTTTCCAAAAGTTGAACATACTAAAGATGATGTAGAGATCTTTAAAAAAGAGCATCCAGCGCAAGTATATTTTGCAGGTGAACATTGTCATACCGATTATGCAGGCACTGTGCATGGTGCATATCTGTCAGGTCGTGAAACTGCTAATTTAATTATTCGTAATGGCTCAAATATAAAGCTGTAACTGATGTACAGTTACAGCTTTATTTAGTTAGTATGAGTGAGTTGAGAAATTAACCTGAACTCACATTAATACATGTCCATATTCTTCGCGAAGTTTTCTTTTTAGCATTTTTCCAGTGCCGCTAAGCGGTATGGCATCGACAAAAATCACTTTATCTGGAGTTTGCCATCTAGCAATTTTATCAGCATAGTAATCAATGAGTTGTTGTTCAGTGATTTGGCTATCAGGATGTTTAACAGCGATTAAGACAGGTCTTTCATCCCACTTTGGATGTTGTGCTGCGATGACCGCAGCCATCGCAATTTCTGGGTGACCCATTGCGATATTTTCAAGCTCTACAGAAGAGATCCATTCTCCACCAGATTTAATCAAGTCTTTGGCACGATCACTAATATGCAGATAACCATCAGCATCTATAGACGCAATATCTCCAGTATCAAACCATCCATCGCTGGTCAATGGTGAGTCGGACTGACAAAAGTATTTGTCAACAATCCAATGTCCTTTGATTTGTAAATTACCAATAGTCTCACCATCATGTGGAACAAGATCGGTTCCTCTTTCTTCAGACACTAAACGAATCTTGACTCCAAACGGCGGGCGACCTTGGGAAAGACGTAGTTTTGCTTGTTGATCCTGAGAAAGTTGGTGATGTTTAGCTTTGAATTGATTGGCAGTGCCAAGTGGACTAGCTTCAGTCATCCCCCATGCATGAATGGTTTCACAATCATATACATCACGGAATGTCGCTAACATGCTTGGTGGGCAAGCCGAGCCACCAATGACATTACGTTTTAAGGAGGTCAGTGAACTGTTCATTGCTTTTGCAGCGACCAACAAGCTTTGCCAAATGGTAGGAACACCAAGTGCAACAGTCACTTCATATTGATCAATGAGTTTAACTAGACTCTCACCATCAAGACCCGGCCCTGGTAATATAATTGAAGCACCTACCATCGCTGCGGCATAAGGTGTTCCCCATGCATGAACGTGAAACATCGGAACTACAGGTAAAATAATGTCTTTGGCTGACAGATTGAGTGAGTCAGGTAAGCTGGCCGCTAAACTGTGAAGAACAGTTGAGCGATGAGAATAGAGAGCACCTTTAGGATTGCCTGTTGTTCCAGAGGTATAACATAGTGAACTAGCAGTGGTTTCATCAAATTCAGGCCATGTATATTCTGCAGTTTGACCCGCAATTAAATCATCGTAGAACAAGACTTCGGGTAAGGCTTGACGAATCTTTTCATCAGGTGCATCTAAGCAGATGAAATGTTGCACCAGTGGAATATGTGCTTTTATTCCTGTAATCAAAGGTAGGAATGTTTTATCAAAAATAATCGCTTTATCTTGTGCATCATTAATAATGAAAATCAGTTGTTCTGGAAATAATCTTGGGTTAATGGTGTGACAGATTAAACCACTACCAGAAATAGCATACCAAGCCTCTAAATGACGATGATTGTTCCAAGCTAATGTTGCAATACAATCGCCGTGAATGAGTTTAAGTTCATTTAATGCCTTTGCACCACGTTTAGCATTATCCGATACATCGCCCCAATTGGTTTCGTAAAGTGTGCCATCGGTGTTTTTTGAAACGATCAGGGTGTCTTTATGAAATTCAGCAGCATGTTCTAGTAAACTGCTGATTAATAAAGGTTGAAACATCATACGTCCGTGCATGCAAAGCTCCTGCTATTGATCATTTAAGTTTTTATTTTGAGTTGATTATATTTATGTAAGGTGAGTGCTCACGATTAACGTAACACTCACTGATGACCTAGAAATACACTAAATTATGCAGTCAGTAAAGAACCAACTAATTTACGGATTGAAACCAAAGGTTTACGCTCTGGAATGATGACACCAGCAGTTTTAAGGTCTGACACGAGTTCAGCGCGGAAGTCATTATAGTCAACCTCTGCTGCATGACGTTGACCGCCTTCAAAGTTGTAATGTGGATGATCTAACTCATGCTGAATCGCTTTTTTCATATCAGAAGGACGTTTATATTTTCCTAAGATTTCCTGACATGCCAAATTGGCTTGATGATCTGAAATTGGCCAAATACAACCTAGTGGCTGGAATAAACCAATGAAATAAAGATTGTCATGTTCTGCATGCATCATTTTACGGTAAAGCGGTAATTTTTCAGCATGTTGGAAATCTATAAAATCCTTATCGAAGAAAGGGAAGACGGTCCAGAAACCAGTACAACAACAAATAATATCAAACTCTTGTTGAGTACCATCGACGAATTCTACAATTTTACCATTGAGATGCTTGATCGCTGGTTTTGGTTTGATTTTACCGTGACGCACATAGTCAATGAAGTCAGAGTTCGCCGTTGGATGTTGTGTCAGCATCGGCTTGTCATTTACAGGCAAGCCAAAATCTGCGTAATTTCCACTGAATGCTTTTACCAATTTGGTCAGAATTTTTTGGCGCATTTTGGGCGGAAGTTTTTCCATTGACTTGACGAGTATGTCTGCGGGATGTCCAAACATAAATTTTGGAACAAACCATTGTGGACTGCGCATCGATATATACACATCTTTTGAGACACGTGCTGATTCTACGGCAACATCACAGCCTGAATTACCTGCACCAATGACTAAAATTTTCTTTCCACGCCAGTCGTCATTCACACCTTTAAAATCATGTGAATGCATCCACTTGCCAGTAAATTCACCTTCATACTCAGGGTATTTCGGTTTCCAGTGATGACCATTTGCAACCATTAAATAGTCATATATTTTCTGTTGTTCTTTACCTTGATCATCGGTGTAATCCACCACCCATTTTTTATTTTCATTTTTATGAATATGGTGAATCGTGTGATGAAATTTAATCTTGTCATATACACCAAAATGTTTGGCATAATTTTCAAAATACTGCTGCAAATGATCATGTCGTGGATAATCAGGGTAACTGTCTGGCATTGGATAATCTTCATATTCAGACATTGTACGCGAGCTAATAATGTGTGTATTCTCATAGACTGAAGAATGACCAGTTTTAGAATTAAACACCCAATTCCCACCGACTTTGTCATTCTTCTCGAAGATATCGTATGCAATACCATTTTGTTGACAATTTTTAGCAGCCGTAATTCCTGACGGACCTGCACCAATGATACAGACTGTGTTCATATTCATATCCTTGAATGATGTTCTTTTTATTCATAACCAACTATAGTTGGTTTTATGACTATAATCGATTTATTTTTAAACAGCAAGACAGGGGATTTGTTTAAATGCTTTTTGATGAAATTAAGCTTCCTGTACAAAAAAGAAGTAAAGCAAGGTTAGAACTTGTATTAGAAACAACGAAGAAAATATTAGAAGAACAAGGCATCAATCACTGTACTATTCCCGAAATTGCAGCACAGTCCGATCTTCCTAAGATTACGATTTATCAATACTTTCCAACAGTTAATCATTTGTTCAGCATATTGGTGAAACGTTATTTAGATGAACTGCAGGCCTATGTTTTGTTTAAAAATGAGTGCTATCAAACTTGGTCAACACGTGATATTTGTTTTGATCTAATTTCTAAGGTGGCTGAGTTCTACAATTCAAATCCTGCTGCAAGTATTTTGATTCTGGGTGGGCCAGTACATGTTGATGGTTTTAATTTACAGGAAATCGTCATTGAGAAGATTGCTCATGATTTACAAGCGGTATTTGAGCAGAAAGTTCATCCGCTGAAATTGAATAGAAAAGAGGAAGCGGTGTATTTGGTTGAAATGGTTTTTGCATTAATGAAACACAGCTACTATCAGCATCAACAAGTCACTGATGACATTCTAAAAGAATGCCATTTCATCAGTGAATTTTACTTAAGCAGTAAGGGATATAACTACCAACTTTAAAAGTTTATTTTAGTTTTTCCAAAAAAAGTTGATGCGCTGCGATGAGTTGATCAAAAACGGGCGAATGAAATAGATCGAAGTGACCGCAGACGAACTCACGATATTCACCTTGTTTTAGTTTTTGTGCGAGTTTACGTGTTGCTTTGACAGGAATAAGTGAATCTAGTTCCGCACCTGACACAAAAACAGGGCATTGAATTTTATGAACGATCATTGTTGGTCGGTATAAACCAATGGTTGCAACGATTCGAGCTGGTACAGCATTTTTCCAATGCATCCCGTCTGGAATCAGTCGATAATAGGCATCATAGCAATCTTCACCCGCCAAAATGGCAAACCGATCTTTTGCAACTACAGGCATGGTTTTGAGTCTACCTATTTTTGCTAGGGCTAAATCTTGTAATGCAATCATGGTTGCAGGCAATAAATATTTTTTCGGATACAGTGTCAAGCTCGCTAAACCATCAACGTGTGGAAAATTAGAGATCACTGCTTTAAAGGTGTGTTCACTTGCTAATGTTAGAACATGCGCACCACTGAACGAATACCCCCATAAAATGATATTTTTTTTCGGGATGTAGAATCGGGTTTGAATATAGTCGATAACGACTTTCCAATCCTGAAGTTGACTATTTTTATCAACAAGATGCTGAACAGGACCACTGCTTAATCCAAAACCAGAATGATCAAATACGCATACGTTATATCCCAATTCTGCATAAGCTTCAGCGAAAGAGTTTAAGCCACAGCTTTTTTCTCCACCTAAGCCATGAGCCATAATGATGATACTAGAATCTTTTGTGATCGGCACTGGCATATAAAAATCCGCTTGGATTTGATAGTTGCCATTCGGAATAAGTAATTCTTGAGTTTGCATCGTGGTTATCCTTAACACTTTTTTATTTTTAAAACCCAACTCAGGTTGGTTTAAGCATATCGTTATGCAGTATAAAAGTCTATTTGATGTCAAATCGTTCAGAAAATTTTAAGCCTGATTGATTTAAATACATTTTTATTCGATGTATTCGTATGAGTTTTTTCTATCGCAAGCAATGTTTCGCCTTAATCTTGAGCTATTTCATTTTGGTCAATCTATTTCCAGTACATGGTGCAGTCGACATGAAATTGATTCAATTAGGCTTAAATTCAAAAGGAGTGTTCTATTTAAAAGATGCATTTTGGCCAAGTGTGGTCGGGCATGAATGGGTTAAATATGTGCTAATCGCGATGTACTGCAGTATGCTGATATCTGCAGTCATGGTTGCTCATCCCAAATCGAGAAATCAACGTTTGGAAACCTCTAAAAATTACATCACAATTTTTGCAGTTGCTTTAATTTCAATTATTTTAATAGCGTTGTTCAAATCACAGTCGAACTTGATGTGTCCATGGGATGCAGCTCAACCTCAGGGAATGACAGTTGTCTGGAGTCTCAGTAGTAAAGTTGGGCATTGTTTTCCTGGAGGTCATGCTTCTGCAGGTTTTGCATTATTGAGTGGGTATTTTGTGTTCAGGAGCAAAAAAAGCAAATTAGCTCAATTTTACTTATTGAGTGCAATTCTCTTGGGAATGCTTATGGGATGGACGCAAATGCTTAGAGGTGCACATTTTTTCAGTCATAATCTTTGGACAGGTTGGTTGATTTGGATGTTCAATGTCGTAATATTTAGTCTAAAAGATAAGGTTAAATTAGCCTAAGCAATTAATGTAGTTTAATTTCCACTCTCACCAATAAACCACCTAATTGAGGGCTGCGATCAAAGATAAGATTACCCCCCATACGTTCTACAGCTTTTTCAACAATTGATAAACCTAAGCCACTACCAATTTCTTGATGTTGCTCAACTCGATAAAATCTTTTTTTAATACGTTCATAGAGATCTGCTGAAATTCCTGGGCCACTATCTTCCACTTGAATGATAGCTATATCATTCTCTTGAAATGTCGAAACATTAATGATGCCATTGGGAGGCGTGTATTTAATCGCATTCTCTATTAAGTTGGTTAATATTGAATCTATAGCAGATGAATAATTTATAATTTGAACGTGTTCATAACGTTCCATACCTAAATCGATTTCTTTGGCTAAAGCTAAATGAATCAATTGTTCAATAGATTGATAAGCACGTTCATCTAACCGAATACTCATTTTTTTCTCGTTACTGGCATTCAATGAATCTTGTTGAGCGAGATTTAAAAGCTGTCCGACCAAATGCTGAGTTCGGTGTAAACCATTATTCATTTTGATTAACGATTCGTGATGGGGGAGCTCTTTGAGTAAAATTTTAGTTTGAAGATTTAATGCTGTAATTGGTGTTCTTAATTCGTGAGCGGCGTCTGCAATAAATTGTTTTTGTTCTTGTTGGGCATCAGAGATCCTTTGAAATAATTGATTGATCGCTTGAATGCTGGGTACTAGCTCAATAGGGTACTGTTGAGGGTCGATTACGGTCAGCTCATTTGGTTTACGTGTACTTAATTCGGATTTAAATTGCTCAAATGGAGCAAAATTTCTTCTAATTATAAAACCTAAGCCATAAATCGCGAAGGGCATAATGATTAAATAAGGTAAAAACATGTTGATTGCGAGCTCTATGGCTAAAGCTTGTCGAACAGAGTCTTGTTGGCTCACTTGAACTTGAACAGTTTTCAATGGAATCACATAGGTATGCCATTTACCATAATGATTAGTGTGATGATAAAAACCTGACTTAGCGACTGGCTCAACCAACTGTTTAAACTTTTCATGTAAATGTGATTGTTGGTCATAGGCCCAAACATCTACAAATAAATCTTCTTCATGGTACTGTTTTAAATGTGAAAATTTACTCTTTACAGGATCTGGATTAAATTTTGCAACGCGCTCTGCCAGATTTTTCAGCTGAGCATCAAGTATTTCATTTGTTTCCTCTAAAGCTGTTCTATAGGCTGAAAAAACTAATATGCATCCCATCACCACACTAAAAATTGAGGTAAATACAACAAGTTGCTTTTGTAAAGAGTAGGGTTGCGTCATGTATCAATTCTTGTTTTATGGTGTAGGCTGACCTAGCCGATAACCTAATCCTCGCACATTACGTATAAAATTTTTACCTAATTTTGAGCGTATGCGATGAATATAGACTTCAATGGTATTACTGCTGATTTCATTTTCAATATCATACAGTTTTTCTTCAAGATTAGACTTCGAAAAAATCTTATTTGGATAAGTTAAGAGTGGAATTAATAAAGCCCACTCACGGTTTGAAAACTCAACCGTCTGATTTTCAAAACTCGCGATATGTTGTTCAAGATCTAACCTGAGTCCGCCAAATTCTAAAATTTGTTTTATCTGAGGTGTATTTTGTTGAGATGCACGTCTGAGTATGGCGTGAATACGCGCTAATAACTCCTCAAACTCGTATGGTTTTACTAGATAATCATCAGCGCCTTGATTTAATCCATCGATACGGTGCTGAAGTTGATCTCTTGCTGAAATAATGAGTACAGGAATTGAAGGAAATAGTGAGCGAAGATGTTTGAGTACTTGCATGCCATCCATCATAGGTAATCCAAGATCGAGCAGCACTAAATCAAATGCTTGTTGATTTAATTGTTTTAAGCCATCGATGCCATTATTGACCCAGACTACTTCAAATGATTGATATTGGAGCAACTTTTGAGATGACTCTGCAATCATAAAGTCATCTTCAATCATCAGGATTTTATTCATATTAGGCTCTGTTCTGTAATTGAGGTTTGCATTGTTGGCTGAGGTCTAATGCGGGTTGTAATGTTGTAGTATGAATATTCAATAAACTTAGCATGGTGTGAAAGACATTGTCTTGGCTAAGTGCATCATTTTTCTGAGATTCAATGCATCGTACAGTTGACGCTTGATGTTTTCGCCATGCTGTTGAAAACCACATGATCATCGGGACATGAGTTTGTTGTGATGGTGCAATTTGATAAGGGGCGCCGTGTAAATAGATTCCATGTTCACCCGTGGATTCACCATGATCTGATAAATACCATAAAGCGGATTGAAATTGAGTTTGTTTGTTTAATAAATTGATTGTCGAAGCGAGAATATGGTCTGTATATACAATTGAATTATCATATGTATTGATCAGAGCTTGTTGACTACATCCCTGAATTGCGCTGGTGTTACAGGTCGGCTGAAAGGGTGTGTATTGATGAGTGGACCGTTTATAGTAAGCTGGGCCGTGACTTCCCATTTGATGGAGTACGATAAGTCTTGGCGTTTTATCATTTTTGGGAATGGCTTGTATATAGGCATTAAGGCTATCAATCAATATTTCATCTTTACATTCACCCTTAGAATCGCACCATTGCTTACGAATAGATTCGGGAATTTCATAACGCTCAACCCGATTACAAACTTCTTTGCATCCTGAATTGTTATTGATCCACGTTACTTTGTAGCCCGCACGTTGAATAATATCGAGTAAGTTCTCCCGTTGTCTTGCGACTTTTTCTGTATATGCTTGTCGAGTCATACCAGAAAATAAACAAGGTACGGATACCGCCGTTGCAGTACCACAGGAACTGACGTTACGAAAATTGATTATATTTAATTTGCTTAATTCTGGATTTGTAGCTCGATCATATCCATTCAACTGAAAACTTTCTGCACGTGCTGTTTCTCCTATCACTAAAACCATCAGTTTTGGAGTTTGATGGGTCGCCGTTTGAATAAATTGGTGTGCATCACGTCCGTAGGGTTGAATTATAGTATTTTTGGGAGGTTGAAGATGTTTATAATAACTGAAGGACGCTGCAACGACATTTTGAGGGCTGATCATTCCTTTCAACTCTCTGTTTTCTCTAAAAATAGCTGCATAGTCAACATAATATAAATAAGCGCAACCTAACACTAAAATTAAACTGATTGCACTGTGTAACATTTTCCTGCAAAGGGTATGAGAAAACGTTGATTTTTTGATATTCACCCAATAAATAAAAAAAAGAGGCGCTAAAATAAAAAATACAACCCAAATAAATAATCTTATATTTATCAGATCAAGTGCTTCCATCGTATTGGTTTGCATCATATTTTGAATCTGATCAGCATTAATAATAATGCCTAAACTACTTACAAAATATGCAGACATACCGCCTAATACAATCCAGATACTTGCAAATATCTTTACGTTCAATCTCCAATGAATAAGATTGAAAATAAAAAAATAAGCGGCTGTGATTAAGACAGATGAACCTATTAAAAAAAGAATTGCTGGATAACCTTGATAAGGTGTGAGTGAAGTAAGTTGTTTGTAGAACGCAATATTTAAACCAATGCCAACCCATACTGAGAGTACTAAATTGAATAGTGCTAGGCTTATCGCTGGTTTCTTCCATTGCTGAATGATAGATGTGTAGCGCATGCGATGAGTTCTAATATTTAACTATGCTGAGATTAGGTTTTATTTCTTAAAATTTACTGAATAAATGATTGAAGTCTAGGGCATAAAAAAAAGCCAGACTGGTGGAGCAATCTGGCAAAGCGTCAAGATGAGTCACCCGTGACAAGTGATGTTTCCTGAGTTCAGGTTTGAGTTG
>NZ_JBWYIZ010000016.1:0-55030 GCF_056779995.1 Acinetobacter sp. ANC_7504
TAAATCCTTGTTTTTCAACAAGTTTTAATCAACATCACCGCCGATGGATGTGCATTCTACAGTATTTCATATCCAATGCAACCTCTTTTTTCAATATTTTAGTATTTTTTTAAATTATGAGTTTTGAGTGGGCATTAAATAGTCAAATTCACATCATTCAGTATGATATTGATAAAAAATCGAACACTTTAACTTTATTAAAATTAGATTAGAATAGTCACTATTATTTAACTGACTAGAACTATCTTACTAAATGGCTATATTTAAAATCAAAAAAGCCGTATTGATCTCCCTACTGCTTTTGATGTGCAGCTTTAGCCATGCCAATTCCAACCAGAACATTTATCAAATGACTCTATCTATTTTGAGCTATGCCAAAATTTCATCTCCACAACCAGATTTATGTCTAATTGATAACACTGTGGCATTAGCAGAGTTTAATCAAACTATTCAAAAGCAAAATTCAAATATCAAAGCACAAAATATTCATGATTATGAATTAAACAAGACCAATTGTGATGTTATATTTTTCTCTAAATCTTCTCCAACAGTCGAACAAAAACTCATCCGAGAATCACTAAATAAGTCAATTCTCTCATTTTCAACAAATAATGAAGATTGCGAGGTTGGAAGTGTTTTCTGTCTCTATAGCAATAAAGCAGGTATTACAAAATTTAAAGTCAATTTAGACAGTCTTGCAAAAACCAAAATCCACGTTGATCCTCGTGTATTACTTCTTGCACAGAAATGGAGTAATTCAGATGATTGATAAATTTTTTGGATTAACTTCACTCCAATCACTATTTAGAAGATCACAATTTTTAATTTTTGCGATTACTTTTTTGATCTGCACTTTAATTTTTGCAACGATTTCAATTTTTACGGTGAAATCATACGCCAATCAAAACTTAACCTTAGTGAGTCGCACAATTGCGGAACGCATTCAACCTGCTCTTGTTTTCCAAGATAAATACACTTTAGACAATATTTTACACGAGTACACACAACAACATTCAATTCGCCTTATCCAAGTATTGGATAGCAGTAAAGTTAAAATCACTGAAAGCAGCAAACTGATAGATCGCCATTCAGAACTTCAAACTTGGTTTGATGGATTATTTTTTTCTAAGCCGATTCAAATTGAAGTTACTCACAATGGACAATTGGTCGGTGAGCTTCATCTATTCGGCAGTTCTCAAGATATCATTTTATTCATTATCAAGATTTGTTTAGCCTTGATCTTAGGTATGCTTTTTATGATTTTCGCCTTATGGTGGTCGGTTAATGCAACCTATCGTCATATTATGAATTCTATATCACCAATTATTCATACAGCACAATTAGTGAGTCAACAAAAAGCATATAATCTCCGCTTTCCAAAAAATGATATTCAAGAATTTCATCATCTAAACTCAGTATTTAATCAACTATTAGAAGAAATTCAATCTTGGCACAATCAGTTACAGTCTGAAAATACGCAGCTTAATTATCAAGTACAACATGATGAATTAACACAATTACCAAACCGACATTACTTTTATAAAGTTTTGTGTAGCCTTTTCGATCAGCCTGATAAACGTGAAAATACTGTTTTGATTTTTATAGATAACAATAAATTTAAGTCTATTAACGATCAATATGGTCATTTAGTAGGGGATGAAGTGTTGAAAGAGATGGCTAAACGATTAAAACAAAACACTCGTCAAAATGATTTTGTCGCAAGATTAAGCGGTGATGAATTTGCAATTATCCTAAGTCCTGTCAGTCAGGTGGATCACTTAATTTCGATCGCCGAAAATCTTATAAAATGTTCTGATGAGCCCTTAAAATATAACGGACAATCAATTCATTTTAGTTTTAGTCTTGGTATTGCTTTGGCTAAAGAAGCTCATAACCCAGAGGACTTAATTTCTCAAGCAGACCAAGCGATGTACAAAGCGAAGAATCTAAAACATCATTGGCACATATTTCAACAATAGAGTTTTTACTGAGGATTAATACCTATGCTCAATCGTAGTTTCAAACTTTTTATCATGAGCATTCTTTGTATAGGATTAAGTGCATGCTTGGGTATGGGATCTTTAAGCTATAAACAAGTAAAAATGTTAAAACAACAAGGTTTCGTCCTCACAGAGGAAGGTTGGAGTTTGGGACTCCCCGAACGACTTCTTTTCGATTTCGATCAGGCTGAAATCTCTAAAAAAAATCGTGAACAGATTCAACATCTCGCAGCACAACTACAAAAGTACAATTTAAAGAAAGTCCGTATCGTCGGTCATACCGATCTTATTGGCAATCCAGATTATAATTTTAAACTTTCTGAAAGCCGTGCCCGAAGCGTAAGCACTATTTTTATCGAAGAGGGTTTTAACCCTACTCATATCCAAACCATTGGTCGCGGTTCCACCCAACCTATTAATACTGCAAATACTGACGCTGCCCATGCAGAAAATAGACGCGTTGCTGTTATTATCGTGCCTTAAACATTCAACAAAAAAAGATCCTGATAGGATCTTTTTTTAACAGCAAAAATCAGACATAAAAAAACCGCTTAACGCGGTATATTTTATCTGACCATTTATAATGAAATAAATGGTCGGAGCAGTAGGATTCGAACCTACGACCCCCTGGTCCCAAACCAGGTGCACTACCAGGCTGTGCTATACTCCGATTACATCGGTTTGTGTTGGGGTGAATGACGGGATTCGAACCCGCGACAACCGGAATCACAATCCGGGGCTCTACCAACTGAGCTACATCCACCATCACAAAATTTGGTTCTATAAAATCAAGCGACCAATGGCGCGCCTGACAGGATTCGAACCTGTGACCATCCGCTTAGAAGGCGGATGCTCTATCCAACTGAGCTACAGGCGCATTACCCATGATTGCGAGATCATTGGAAAACCTTTGCCTTGAAGAATTGGTCGGAGCAGTAGGATTCGAACCTACGACCCCCTGGTCCCAAACCAGGTGCACTACCAGGCTGTGCTATACTCCGATTCATCTCAGCTTTTGTACCGTTCAACTTATCGTTTGATGTATCGTTCGGTACGGTGTGCATTCTAGGCGTGACGCTGGATAACGTCAACACCTATCTTCAAAAAAAATCAAAAAAACACTTCAAATGTATATTTATCAAGCATTTTGACTAATATTAACGCTTTAATGACGCACTAAAGTTTAACATTCGATCTAATGGTAATTTAGCGCGCTCTGCTAAAGCGGGATCAACATGCACTTCCTGATCACCATGTCGTAAAACATGCAAAATGCCATCCAATTCATTCATTGCCATCCATGGACAGTGTGCACAAGAACGACAAGTCGCCCCCTCACCTGCCGTAGGAGCCTCAATCAAAGTCTTATTCGGCACCATTTGTTGCATCTTATAAAAAATACCGCGATCGGTCGCAACAATCATTGTTTCATGCGGTAGTTCTTTTGCAGCTTTAATCAATTGTGAGGTACTTCCTACTGCGTCAGCAACATCAATTACCGATTCTGGTGATTCAGGATGTACTAAAACTGCAGCATCAGGATAGATGGCTTTCATCTGAGCGATGCCACGTGCTCTAAATTCTTCATGTACGATACAAGAACCATCCCAGAGCAACATATCCGCTCCAGTTTTCTTTTGAATGTAACGTCCTAAATGCTGATCAGGTGCCCAAATAATTTTTTCACCTAAACTATCTAAATGCTCAACAATTTCGACAGCACAACTTGATGTTACCACCCAATCTGCACGTGCTTTTACCGCAGCTGAGGTATTTGCATAAACCACAACAGTATGATCAGGATGAGCATCACAGAACTTGGTAAACTCATCTACAGGACAACCTAGATCGAGTGAACAAGTTGCCTCTAAAGTAGGCATTAAAATGGTTTTGTTAGGTGATAAAATTTTAGAAGTTTCACCCATAAACTTCACACCAGCCACAACGAGTGTTGTCGCATCATGATCACGTCCAAAACGTGCCATTTCAAGTGAATCTGAAACACAACCACCAGTAAGCTCCGCAAGCTCCTGTACGACCGGATCACAATAATAATGAGCAACCAATACCGCATTACGCTTTTCCAATTCAGCCTGGATCTCAGCAAATTTTTGCTGCTTTAACTCTGGTGTTAAATCTTGATTGTTAGATTCACCAATCAGGTCTAAATGAGCTTGAACAATTGCTTTCGCATCATTTGCAATTAAATTGGTTGCATCATTCATTATTTGCATCTCTATCCATAGCGCTTATCAATATAAGCAATTACACACCGATTGGATTTGACCAATCATTAAAATTTGATAAATAAAAAGCCTCAACAGGGAGGCTTAATTTATTTAAGAACGATAATCTGCGTTGATCTTGACATAATCATATGACAAATCACAGGTGTAAACCGTATCTTTGGCAGAACCACGGCCCAAATCAACGCGGATAGTAATTTCTGATTGATTCATTACTTTAGCACCAGCCTCTTCTGTGTAATCTGCCGCTGCACCACCATCTTTACAGATCTGGACATCATCTAACCATACTTGGATTTTGTCGACATTTAAATCTGGGACACCAGCATAACCGATTGCAGCCAAGATACGCCCCCAGTTAGGGTCAGAAGCAAAGAACGCTGTTTTTACCAAAGGTGAATGTGCAATGCTGTAAGCGATGTCACAACACTCTTGCGTATTTGCACCACCTTCAACTGAAACAGTTATAAATTTGGTTGCACCTTCACCATCTCGAACGATCAACTGAGCCAAGCGCTTCATGACACGTGTAAGTACATCTAAAACAACAGAGTAACGAGCATCTTCTTTAGATGTAATTTCAGCACCACCTGCTTGACCAGTTGCTGCAAAAATACAAGAGTCGTTAGTAGATGTATCACCATCAATCGTGATGCGATTAAATGATTGTTCAACCGTGGTTTTTAATAGTTTTTGAACCAATTCACGAGCAATAGGCGCGTCTGTCGCTACGAAAGACAACATTGTTGCCATATTAGGACGGATCATTCCTGCACCTTTTGAAATCCCCGTCATTGTATAAACAACCCCGTCAATTTCAAATTGTTCAGAAGCCCCCTTAGGTAAAGTATCCGTCGTCATAATACCTGATGCTGCCTGAGGCCATACATCATCTTCAAGACTCTCAAATGCTGGTTTTAACCCAGCAATCAAACGCTCCATTGGTAATTGTTCACCAATTACGCCTGTTGAGAATGGCAAAACCTCGTTCTCATTTACACCAGCAATTTTGGCAAATTCAGCACAAGTGTCCTTTGCATTTTTCATACCTGTAGGACCAGTACCTGCATTCGCATTGCCTGTATTAATTACAAGGTAACGTGGATTTGTTTGAGACAAATGCAGTTTTGAAATATGTACTGGCGCTGCGCAAAAAGCATTTTGGGTAAATACACCTGCAACTTGAGTGCCTTGTGCAAATTCAAATACAACCAAGTCACGTCGATTTGGGTAACGTACATACGCTTCTGCTGAGCCAATTCTTACACCCTTTACCACATGCATTTGTGGCATTGATACGTCACCCACCGCCATTTTTGATTGTCCGAATTAAAAAAAATGATGGCTAAGCTTATTAGAAATTAGAAAAAAAATCGAGTGAATAAGGCATTAGGGTTGATTGAAATGAATGATTTGAAATAAATCTCGATCCCTAAAAACAATAAAGCCAGTCAAAGACTGGCTTTAGTACGAAATTCTAAAATTAATTAGATACAGTTTGTTCTAATAAAGCTTGTTTTGCTTTTTCTTGACTTGAACTTGAAAGAGCTGGATTTGATGCAACAATACGATTTGCTGTAGCTGGTGTTGCTGGTGCTATTGCAGCTGTTTGAAGAATAATTGGTCGACCAGCCGTATTACCAAGTGTATAACGAATACCAGTGCGTGGACTTATCACCGTTGTGGAGTCATTTTTAACTTCAGTTTGTGCTTGAGTAACACCCGCAGCTGCTTGAACTTTCGCTAGAGGTACAGTTTTTGTATCAGTATTGGCAAATGCAAAAGCTGGTAAAGCAAAAACTGCAAATAAAGCCGGTTTTAGTATTTTTTTCATTGTCGCTTCCATATATTCAATCATGCAAAATTAAATAGCATTAACTGAGAAAATTGGCAATGCTTATTCACATGAACTGACCAAGCACTATAATAAAATAAAAAAAGCAGAACCTAAGTTCTGCTTCATGAAATTTAGATTTTACCGTGACACTGCTTGTATTTTAAACCAGAACCACATGGACAAGGTGCATTACGGCTTTGAGGTGGCGTAATCTCAACTTCATTCTGATCCAATTCTTGAGTATTAACTGTTTGCTCACCTGTTAAACCATCAACTTCAGCATGAGAAAGTGAAAGTTGCATCGCTTCAGCTTGAGCTTGCTGCTGTGCTTCCATTTCTGCCAGCTCTTCAGGCGTTGGTAATCGCACCAATGAAAGATCTGTCACAACATCAGACTTAATGACAGCTAACATATTTACAAACAGATTAAATGCTTCTTTCTTATATTCCTGCTCAGGATTCTTTTGCGCATAACCGCGTAAATGAATACCTTGACGTAAATAATCCATCGCTGCTAAATGATCTTTCCAGTGGCGATCTAAAGAACTTAACATAAAGTTTCGTTCTAACACTGCTGCAGATTCAGCCCCCATTTGTTCACGACGCGCACGATAGCGTTGTAAAACCTCATCAGTAATACGACGTGCTAATGCTTCTTCATCTAATCGACGATCTTGATCCAACCATTGCTGCACAGGAAGATCAATATTAAAGTCTGAGCGTAATGCAGATTCAAGACCTGGGACATCCCACTGATCATGAATTGATTCAGGTGGGATATACGTTTCAATCACCCCTTTCATCACTTCTTCATGCATTGACTCGATGTATTCTTGCAATGTACTTTCTGCCAGAATTTCATCACGCTGTGAGTATATAATTTTACGTTGTTCATTATTTACATCATCATACTTCAACAGGTTCTTACGAATATCGAAGTTACGTGCTTCAACCTTACGTTGGGCGTTTTCAATCGAACGAGACACCATTTTATGTTCAATGGCTTCATTTTCTTGCAGACCCATTGCACGCATCATTGCGACGACACGATCACCTGCAAAGATACGCATCAAATCATCTTCTAACGATAAGAAGAAACGCGAAACACCTGGATCACCTTGACGACCTGAACGACCACGTAATTGGTTATCAATACGACGAGATTCATGACGTTCAGAACCAATAATGTGTAAACCACCAGAATTCAGCACCAGTTGGTTATTTTGTTCCCATTCTGCTTTTAAACGTGCTTCATCTTCAGGAGTTGGATTTTCAATTTTCGCCAGTTTCGCTTTCCAGTTACCACCGAGCAAGATATCCGTACCACGCCCTGCCATGTTGGTCGCAATAGTCACGGCACGTGGAGAGCCAGCTTGTGCAATAATATCCGCTTCACGCTCATGCTGTTTGGCATTCAGCACTTCGTGTGCGATACCCGCTTCTTTCAGTTTATCCGATAAGATTTCAGAAGCTTCAATTGTTGCCGTACCAATCAAAATCGGTGCAACACCAGCTTCATGAATTTTCTTAATTTCTTCAATAATCGCATTGTATTTACCATTACGATTCAAATAAATTAAGTCATTCAGATCTTTACGAATCATTGGACGATGGGTTGGAATCAGCACCACATCTAAGCCATAAATTTCTTTCATTTCAGCAGCTTCAGTATCTGCTGTACCTGTCATACCTGAAAGTTTACGGTATAAACGGAAATAGTTTTGGAATGTGGTCGTTGCAAGCGTTTGGTTTTCAGGTTGAATTTCTAAACCTTCTTTCGCTTCTACCGCTTGATGTAAACCTTCAGACCAACGACGACCAGGCATCGTACGACCTGTATTTTCGTCGACAATAATCACTTCACCGTCATGGACAATATAATGCACGTTACGTTGATACAAGTAATGTGCGCGAATAGAAGCTGTCACATGATGAACAAGATTTAAGTTGGCTGCAGAATATAGACTCTCACCTTCTGCCAATAATCCCATCGCAATAAGTTCACTTTCAATGGCTTCAAAACCAGCTTCTGTGATTTCGACTGAACGTTGCTTTTCATCGATCCAGAAGTGCCCACCATCTGCAACTTTTTCTTCTTTTTGAGCATGTAACTTTGGCGGAATCGCATTCATTGCCGCATAAAGTTGCGAAGAATCTTCGCTTTGACCCGAAATAATAAGTGGAGTACGTGCTTCGTCAATTAAGATCGAGTCAACCTCATCGATAATCGCATAAGCAAGACCACGTTGTTTTTTCTCGGCTAACGAGAACACCATATTGTCACGAAGATAGTCGAAACCAAATTCGTTGTTTGTACCGTAGGTAATGTCTGCTCGATAAGCTTCTGCTTTTTCGACAGGATTCTGCATGGAGTAAATCACCCCAACAGATAATCCCAAAAATTCATAAAGTGGACGGTTTAACTCAGCATCACGTTGCGCCAGATAATCATTGACAGTAATAACGTGAACACCTTGTTCACTAATTGCATTTAAATATACAGCCAAAGTACCCATTAGGGTTTTACCTTCACCTGTACGCATTTCTGCAATTTTACCTTCATGTAGGGTAATACCACCAATCAACTGTACGTCATAATGACGCATACCCATAATACGCTTACCAGCTTCACGACATACCGCGAAAGCTTCTGGTAACAAGCGATCAAGACTTTCGCCGTTTTTATAACGTTGTTTGAATTCTTCTGTTTTTGCAGATAAGTCTGCATCACTTAACACAGATATCGTCGGCTCGAGCGCATTGATCTTCTCGACAATTTTACGCATACGCTTCAATTCGCGCTCGTTTTTAGTACCGAAGATTCCTCCGATCAGACTTGCCAACATATAGACTCTCTAAAACTTACTTATCAAAATGATTTTTCTCAAACGTTATTATGGTGCTAGAAATTTGAAGTACAAGGGTTTTAAACAAATGCAATCAAAAAATTTCTGGATTATTTTCCATGACGCATGAGCAACGGCGAGTTAATGTAGCAAATTTGATCAAAAATATATATCGTTCAAATTCAATTTTATGAGCGTTTATTTGCACTCAGGCAGTCAAATAAATCTATTTTTTTCATAAGTAAATAAAAAAACACTATTTTTAATTATAAAGAGTTTCCGCCATATTAATTTCAGCACATTAAGGTTTTGATAAGAATAGAGGTATATATGGCATTACGTTTAGGTGACACCGCTCCAGACTTTGAACAGCAATCAAGTGAAGGAGTAATTAATTTTTATGATTTTCTAGGAGATCATTGGGGAGTTTTATTTTCACACCCTGCCGACTACACTCCCGTATGTACGACGGAATTAGGTTTTACAGCAAAACTAAAAGACGAGTTTGAAAAACGTAATGTTAAAGCGATTGCTCTCTCTGTAGATGATGTTGAATCACATCATGGTTGGATTAAAGATATCAATGAAACTCAGTCTACCACGGTAAATTTCCCAATCATTGCTGATCAGGATCGTAAAGTTTCGACTTTATATGATTTCATCCATCCCAATGCCAGCGAGACCCTAACCGTCCGATCTCTTGTGATCATTGATCCAAATAAAAAAGTACGCTTGATTATTACGTATCCAGCGTCAACTGGTCGCAATTTCCATGAAATTTTACGTGTTATAGATTCATTACAGTTAACAGATAACTATAAAGTGGCAACCCCTGCAAACTGGCAACATGGTGAAGATGTTGTGATTGTTCCCTCTATTAAAGACGAAAATGAAATTCAACAACACTTTCCTAAAGGGTACAAGGCAGTGACACCTTATCTACGTTTAACACCTCAACCTGATCTTGATTAATTTTGACGAGCCATCAAGTTTCAGCGTTCAGCCTATCCTCAGATAGGCTTTTTTTGATTATGGCTTATAATCTTTAACGCATTGATTTAAAAAGGATTTAAATTATGGTTTGAATCCTTTTTTCTAAAACAAAGCAAGAAACTATTGACGCTTATCCAGTGGTACCCAATCAATCACCCATGCTGATTTCATATTTAAACTTGTATCACTGTTAATTTTCTTACGTAACGCATCTGCCGAATCACGATCTTTAGATGGACCAACCATAATTCGAATACCTTTCGACGTTGGACTCTTCGTTACCTTATATCCTTTGGCACGAAGCTTAGCTGCAAGCGCATCTGCATTCGCCTCATTCGCAGCCAATGCCACTTGAACCATCCATTGACGATCTCCATTTTCCAGCAGATCACGAGCTTTTTCTGCCTCAGCTTTTTTCTTCGCTTCTTCAGCAGCTTTGTGTTTTTTCTCTTCTGCAGCTTTTTTATCAGCTTCAGCTTTCTTCTTCGCCTCTTCTGCTTTACGTTTTTCCTCAGCAGCTTTTTGCTCTGCTGCTTTCTTTTCAGCTGCACGTTTTTCTGCTTCGGCTTTACGCTTTTGTTCTTCTGAGGATTTCGCCTGTTGTTCTTTTTGCTCAGCTAAACGCTTCTGTTCAGCTATGCGTTTTTCTTCAGCCAAACGCTTTTGCTTTTCAGCTTCATCCTCAACCAATTCAGGAGGAATATTGTCTGAACTTTGCTGAGCAGCGTTTCGACGAGCATTCATTGCAGCATATTCTTCAGCAGCGCGACGTGCGGCTTCAGCTTCGGCCTCTTGTTGCATTCTTAAATATTCAGCAGCACGAGCCTCTTGCTCTGCCACAGCTTTCTCACGAGCACGTCGTTGCTCTTCAAGTAAACGCTTTTCAGTTTCCACATCAACTGTGAGAGGTTGAAGTTGTACTGCTTCAGGTTCATTCTTTTTTTGTTGAACAGCTTCAACCGGTTGTTCAACATTATTTTGGTGGATCTCTTCTTTGCCTTTTAGAAGTAATGCTGCCAATAAAACACCACCACCCAATAAAACAACACCACCCATCCAGCGTTGTTTGTTATTCATTGACATTCTCTAAATACTCCCAGACCGCTTCTAAGGTATGAAACGAACCACACACCAAAATCAACTGATTATTTTTTGTTTCTTCAAGTGCTGATTTAAATGCGACCTGTACATTTGAATACTGTTGTACTGTCTCACCTTGAAGCGCTGACTCTAATTGTTTTAATGGTGCTGCACGAGGCACATCCATCGGCGCAATTTTCCACATAAATACCGTGTTTTTCAATAAATTAACGACTGAATCTATATCTTTATCCGCTAACATCGAAAACACAGCGATAACTTCTGTGTACTGTTTATTGTATTCTAAATAATTTCGCAATTGCTTTAACAAAAATTCTACACCATGCGGATTATGTCCCGCATCGAAAATCACTGTTTTTCCTGCGATTTCCCTTATTTCAAATCGACCTGGTAAATGTGCTTGAATAATGCCCTGCTCTAGTGCAGTTTGAGAAATTTTCAATCCACTGACCAATAATGCAGCCACGGCAGTAGAAACATTATCTAGGGCCAACTGACCACATGGTAATTTTAAGGTCAGTGCTGAACTTGAAAATGTCCAAGTTTTACCATCACCATTTGCTTGATAAAAATAATCCTGATTTAGACATGACAGCGTCGCATTACATGCAATGACTTTATCCTGAATTGATGTTGGAAGTATTTGTTGCCCACCAAAAATGACTGGAATATCTGGACGAATAATACCCGCTTTCTCAAAAGCAATTTTTTCAATGGTGTCACCCAGCCAATCTGTGTGATCCAATCCAATATTGGTAATGACCGCAACATTTGGATTAACGACATTCACAACATCCAAACGTCCCCCAAGTCCAACTTCCAATACCCAAACATCACATTTCTGTTGTTTGAAGATGACAAAAGCTGCAAGGGTTGTTGCTTCAAAGAAAGATAAACTTAAATCACATTCACGTCGTGCTTGATCAACTTGAACAAATGCTTCGATCAGAAGCTCATCTGAAACTTCCTGACCTGCGAGTTTTACACGCTCATTGAAACGATAGATATGCGGAGATTGATACAGACCGACTTGATATCCTTGAGCATTCAGAATAGAAGCTAAGGTTGTGGTTGTTGAACCCTTACCATTCGTACCAGCAACGGTAATGACTTTCGCTTGCGGGTGTGTAACGCCCAATTTTTCAGCCACAGGAATGACGCGTTCAAGCCCTAAATCAATTCCTGTAACGTGAACATGGCTCCAATAATCGAGCCATGTTTGTAAATTATCTGTACTGAGTGGAGCAGTGAGGTTCAAGGCAAATTCATCAATTTCGCTACGATACGATAAACTGTATCACGTAATGCGTGACGATGAACAATTTGATCGACTACACCATGATCAAGCAAGAATTCAGCACGTTGAAACGGTTCTTCTAACTTTTCGCGTACAGTCTGTTCAATGACACGTTTACCAGCGAAACCAATCATTGCTTTAGGCTCAGCGATATGCACATCACCTAACATAGCTAAAGATGCGGTCACACCACCATATACTGGATGAGTTAATACAACAATGTACGGAATACGAGCATCTTTCATTTTTTGAATCGCAGCTGATGTACGTGCCATTTGCATTAAAGATAACATTCCTTCTTGCATACGAGCACCACCAGAGGCAGCAAAACAAATCATTGGCTGTTTGGTTTCAATCGCACGCTCTGCTGCTTGTACAAATCGATCACCAACTACAGTACCCATCGAACCGCCCATGAAATCAAATTCAAATGCACAAGCGATTAATGATAAACCTTTGATTTGCCCTTCCATCACCACGAGTGCTTCAGTTTCGCCAGTTTTCTCTTGTGCTTCTTTCATACGCACAGGATAAGCTTTGCTATCGACAAACTTGAGTGGGTCTTTTGCAACAAACTCTTGACCTAATTCTTTTGCGGTTTGATCAAAGAACCAATTTAAGCGGTCACGTGCTTTCATTTTTAAATGCTCATCACATTGAGGACAAACATAAGCATTGAAAGACATCGCCGTACGAGTCACCAGAGCATGACATTCTGGACATTCAATCGTAGGCTCAGTAAACGTCGCTTTTAACGATTGCTGTTGATCAGGGATTTGAATACCTGGTACTGAACGATCTGTCCAAGGTGTTGCAGGTGCTAAAGTTTTCCCTGATTTAACTTCTTGATTCATACTAACTCATCGAGCGCTGCTCGAAGCTCCTTGACTTTATTGACCGCCTGTTCAACTGCTTGATCAGGAGTTGTCTGTGCAAATGGTTTAACAAAAGCACTACCAACAATGACCGCATCCGCTGCGCTTCCGATTGCTTTTGCAGAGGCTGCATCACTAATACCAAAACCTACACCAACAGGTACATCCGTCATCGACTTGATTTTTTCGATGCGTTGAGCAGCTTCATTCACATCTAAAGTCGCTGCACCTGTTACACCCTTCAAAGACACGTAGTAAATAAAACCACTCGCTTGATTAGCGACATGTTGAATACGTTGATCTGTAGATGTTGGCGCCAACAAGAAGATCTGATCCATATCAAACTTTTTCAAGACAACATCGAGCGCTTGTGCTTCTTCAGGTGGTAAGTCCACCAAAAGAATACCGTCCACACCACAGTCATGAGCAGTTGATACAAATTTTTCATATCCAATGACTTCTACAGGATTCAAATAACCCATCAACACCACTGGTGTATCTGTGTCCTTTTCACGGAATTGCTTGACCATTTCCAATGCATCCAATGTATTTGTACCGGCTGCCAATGCTCGCTCAGCCGCAAGTGCAATCACTGGACCATCGGCCATTGGATCTGAAAATGGTAAGCCAAGTTCAATTACATCCACACCTGCTTCCACCATTTGATGTAACAAAGGAACCGTTACGTGTGGATGAGGGTCACCTGCCATGACATAAGAAACTAGAGCCTTACGCTGTTGAGATTTAAGCTGTGCAAATCGTGTGGCTAAACGTGACATAGGGATGTACTTTCCTTGAATTGTATAGAATTGAGGAGTTGGTTTTGTAAAATACAAGACGGCCCATTGTAACGCTATTTTTTACTCATTGAACAGAGTGTGATGAAAAGCACCAAACACTCTTTTCAGTTAAGTATTCCAAGTGCATATTTATCAATGTTTTGATTTTTTTAACAATGATCAAAAAGCTCGATTTTTTCTGTTTTTTCTAAATCATGAATATTTATATGAACTTATGTTTATTGATTAAAAATGTTTAAAAACAAATAGCTTAGCACTTACATTTTAACTTTTCTGAATTAGCCAAAGCTGTTCTATACTATACATGCTTACTCTTTTATTTCTTATGTTATGACCACAATCTCCCCAGGCAAAGCTTCTCCGCGAGCGCTTGCCCTTCTACCGCTTATTGTGTTTTTAGCCATTTTTTTGGGCAGCGGTATTTATCACACTCTGATTGGCACTGAGTTTGCCTTCTACCAAATTAAAGCCCCGATTGCTGCTATCCCCGCCCTTATTCTTGCGGTATTACTTTATCGTGGCAAATTAAATACAGGTATAGATGAGTTTCTCCGTGGGGCAAGCCATCCTAATCTTATTTTAATGTTTATGGTCTTTATGCTGGCAGGTGCTTTTGCCAGTATTAGTAGTGCCATTGGTAGTGTTGATGCAACAGTACAATTAGGTTTATCTCTCATTCCTTCGGCTTTTGTCCTGCCAATGCTCTTTGTTATTTCAGCGTTTATTGCTACTGCGATGGGCACCTCGATGGGTACTATCGCTGCTTGTGCGCCGATCGCATTTGGCTTCACTCAAGTCACCGATATAAATCCTGTTGTTGCGATTGGTGCTGTGGTTGGAGGAGCCATGTTTGGTGATAACTTGTCAATGATTTCAGATACCACTATCGCCGCAACTCGTAGTCAACGTGTAGAACTAAAAGATAAATTTAAAGTCAATGTATGGATTGCAGTACCAGCAGCACTTTTCACGATTTTGATTTATTTTGTGATGAGTCGTGATACGCAACAAGTTTCTTTCAATGACTATAATTTTTGGCTGATTTTGCCTTATTTAGCTGTATTTGCTTTGGCTTTTACCCGATTACATGTGTTGGCTGTACTTATGCTGGGCATTGTTATGTCTGGACTCGTCGGTCTGACTCAAGCCCCCGACTTTAACCTACTTAAATTAAATATTGCGATTTACGATGGCTTTTTGGGCATGTTTGAAGTCGCATTGCTTTCAATGTTACTCGGTGGTATTTCTGCCCTTATGCGAAAAGAAGGTGGCTTAGAGTGGCTAATACAACGCATTTATCAACTTACGCGTTTATTCAAAGTGGGAACGCAAAGAGCTGGTGAAATCGGAATCTGCCTTCTGGTAATCTTGTCTAATTTCTTTGTGGCAAATAATACGGTTGCCATTATTCTATCTGGCGATATGGCACGTGAAGTTGCTAAAGAATATGGTGTTGACCCAAAACGCTCGGCTGCTTTGTTGGATATTTTTTCTTGTGTTGTTCAAGGCTTAATTCCGTTTGGCGCACAATTATTATTGGCATGTTCAATTGCAAAATTATCGCCAATGGAAATGATCCAAAACGTTTATTACTGCTGGATCTTAGCGGTGATTGCTATACTCTCCATTGCTTTTAGATATCCCAAAATACAGATGAATCAATTTTAGACTGGCATAAAAGTGAAGTCTTTAAAGGTAAGCTACATGCTTACCTTTTTTATTTCCATAATCTAACTTAGATTATGGTGGTGAGTTGGTCGTTGTTTAAGTTGTTTTTTAAACTGCAACAGCGTTATTCCATTATACATTTTAAATGCTCTAGCAAGCGCAGACTGATCTGAGTAACCGAGTTGCACTGCGATATCCGTTAACTCTAGCCCCTGATTTAATAGGCGCTCACATTGTGACATCCGCTCTTGCTCAAGTATGCGTTTAAATGATGTTCCGCGATCTTTTAATTGTCGTTGCAAAGTCCTCACCGACAAACATAATTCTGTCGCAATATCTTCAATCTTTGGCGCTTCGTGACGAATACGCAAATACTCAGCAATAATTAAGTGGAGTTGCCGATCAAGACTCGATTGCACGGGTTTTGATGCAATCGCCTCTTCCGCTTGTTGAACCAACAATTGCATAAGTGAAGGATCTGCTTGTTGGGGTTTTAGCTGCAACCCCTGAGTGCGAATTTGAAACTGATATTCAACTTGGCTGAACTCTACCTGACAACCATAGAACTTTTGATATTCATACAATGGTGCGATAGCTTCATGCGCCATGATCACTTTATACAGTGGAAAGGTATCATGCACTAATATTTGCTTTGCCAATGAAACCATCATGGCATTCGTCAGCTCATTGATAAAATTATAGTCATCACAAATAAACGGCCAGCTTAAAATCAGTATTTCACCGTTCTGGTGAATCTGCATGGGTGTAATCTCTTCACCATCAATCACCAAGCGGCTAAATCTTAAAATATAGTTCAGTGCTTCCGCCACCGTCTCACTTCGTGTCGCCATATATCCAAGCACACCAAAATGCTCAGGTTTCACATATTGAGCCATTTCAAAAATATAATTGGCGCGATTCAAATAAACCTGCGTGAGAGAGTTAAGTTTTAAGAAAAAAGAATATGATGATTGCATGGCAATCGGTGCTGCCAAAATTTTATTCAGCGTATCAACATCCTGATTTAACGCAGTCTTTATCTCTTTATCGAGCTGTTTCACTTGAATAAATGTTTGCCATAAATGGAAATATCCATTGGGTATTTGAATATCTTTCACGATGCACTATTCCTTTAGGCAAAATTGACTTTATTCATTTTCATTTGTCGTAAAATGTATAAAAAATGGCAAGTACTGTCAAAACAATCAGACCAATGCCATACATACTTAAACGATCTAAAGCGGATGAATGAAAATAAGATGAACGCATTGGTAAAATATCAGGTTGATCCTGTCGTACGCACGAATCTCAATTTCAAGCTCTCAGAAATTCCTCGTTTTTGGTTTGGTGGAGATCCATTCAAAACCCGTATGTTTGATGCATTGAGTCTAACTTTCCCAGACGGAGAGCGCTACTTCATTGAATCAGTTCGATTATTTAGAGATAAAATCAAAGACCCTGAATTACAAAAACGCGTCGCAGATTTTATTCGACAAGAAGCACAGCATGGAATTGCGCATGACAAGATGAATCAGGTCATGAAAGATCAAGGTATGCCTGTCGATCAATTTATTAAGGTTCTTAACAAAATTTTTAAATTCGAACTGACACGTCGTTCACCTCAATATAATATTGCCATGACTGCTGCAGCCGAACACTTAACTGCATTAATGGCTGATACTTTTTATAGTCAAAAAGCAACCCTTGAAGATGCTCACCCCTATGTGCGCGCGCTTTTAGCATGGCATGCTATCGAAGAGATGGAGCATCGTGATGTGGCTTTTGATGTCATGAAACAAGTCGGTGATGTTCCAGAACTTACTCGACAATTTGCTTTGGCATTTACAACTTTCATGATGCTTGGATTTACAACTTATCGTGCCAATATCATGTTGAAGTATGACGGATTTAGTCGTTTAGACCGTTTCAAAATGACCGTCAAAGGACTTCCATGGTTTATCGGTCGAAATGGCATGTTAACGAGAATGAAAGGTCCATACCTAGATTGGTTTAAAAAAGACTTCCATCCAAGCCAACATCCTGTGATTGCCCAATATGATGTATGGGTAAAAACATTAGCCGAGACCAATGATCCAATTCAAGCTGGTGAAGCATTCTGGCAAGCAGCTCGATAGTATTTCTATTACTGGCTAAATCATTTTTATTCGGATGATTTAGCCGACATTACTTACAGTTTTAATCTCCTTCTCTCTTCTTTTGTCCTGTAGAGATAATGACCTTAATGTGATTTTTTTACATACTTGTTCTTTCTGCATAAGTGATAAAAATAAAATGAATGCAATTACCACATACCATCCAGTGATTCGTAAGCACCTTGATTTCCGACTCAACGAAGTACCACGATTTTGGTTTAACAACGATCCTTTTAAAACACGTGTATTTGATGCTTTGAGTTTGACATTTCCAGATGGAGAACGATATTTCATACAGTGTGTCCGACTATTTCAACCGCATATTAAAGATCCTGTCTTAGCCAAACGTGTGAAAGACTTTATTCAACAAGAAGCGCAACACGGTATTGCCCATGACAAAATGAATCAAATTTTAATTGAGCAAGGTATGCCGATTGAAAAATATATTCATCAAGTCAATCAACGTTTCAAACATGCGTTAAAAAGGTATCCTGATCGTTTTAATATTGCTATCACCGCTTCATGCGAACACTTAACCGCTTTAATGGCAACGACATTTTTCAGTCATAAAAGTACGATGGCCCATGCACATCCTTTTGTCCGGGGTTTATTTGCATGGCATAGTATTGAAGAAATGGAACATCGCGATGTTGCTTATGATGTTATGATCGAGGTAGCGCAGACTTCAAACCTTACACGTTATACCGCCTTGGTTTTAGTTACGCTTATGATGTTTGGATTTACCATGCAAAGAACACATGGACTTCTCAAACAAGATGGTTTTACTCGAATTGAAAGGTTAAAAATGTTTGCTCAAGGCTTGAAATGGTTGCTTGGAAAAGATGGCATTTTAACGGCAAAAAAACGAGAATATTTAGACTGGTTTAAAGCTGATTTTCACCCAAATCAACACCCTATTATTCATCAATACCAAGTTTGGGTTGATACGCTCGCTGAAACTCAAGATCCAATTCAAGCAGGTGAAGCTTTTTGGCAAGCTGCGATATAAAAAAGAATGTAAAAAAGTCCGATCAATCGGACTTTTTTGTTGTTATGACGCCATTACCATTTAGCGTAATGTTGCTCTAATAGTCCATACTCTTGATTAAGCTCAATATGCTGACCATCATCTGAAATAATAAAACCCGTAATTTTAGATTGCCACTGACTGAACTGGCTGCCTACCATTCTAAGATTAAGATTTTCATAACGGCGCCAGCCTGTTTCAATGGTCAATTGTAATTTATCATCCATAGATCGTATGGTCCACATCTGATCATTTTGCATTTCAAAAAGAACATCCGTCAACGCATAAAGGCGTCCATTAATCCACAAACAGTTTTCATTGCCAAAGCTTTCATTCACGCCAGAGGCAAGATTCAAACCCACACGGTTTCCTTGCGAATCCCAAAAATTAGAAGATAGCCAAAACCAAGCCGTTTCAGGTCTTAGAAAACCGCAAGTATCATCAAGCGAAGCAAAAGTTCGTGAGTTAAATTCAATTTTTTCTTTTTGTTTATTAATGAAATACCCTTCAACGGCCAATGTAGTTAGTTTCTGAGTATAGGTCCAACCATTTATACCAGTAGGACTGCACATCGACAAAGGATCTGTTCCAGCACAAAAGATTCGTGCAGACAGTTTTTCTTCACCATGTTTGATCACTTTGATATAACGAACACCATTGGCATGTTGGATATCGAGTTGGATTTTTCCATGTTGAAAATGGCTATGATTAAATAGTGGCTGTTCATCTAGAACCGTACTGTGTGCCAATACATTAATCGCATTCCACTCGACGACTTGTCCGGTGTTATGGTCATAAATATAGATGAAACCATGTCCCGCCCAAGCGATATCGACGATAGCCATCCCAATGCTGTAATGCTCATGTTGGATACTACAAAACTTAAATTTCTTATATTTAAGTTTTTTTCTCCATCCTTTGAGCACTTTGCCATATGGCGTTTTATAAATATATTTTGAGACAGAAATTGCACTTGGCAATTCTGTAAAACGCCCATAGCGCGGTTGACCATTTACTTGAATTAAATCCATTGGGACTCAGCCTAATTTCATTCCATGACAATTATAGACTTTAGTCTAAAGTATTTCATTTACTGTATGAAAACATAGATTAAAGAACCGATACAGATCGGTTCTTTTTTTTCATATATTCAATACTTTGACTACCAGTTCCCTTCACCCAGGGTTTGGCCGATATAATGATACTGTGCCTTGGATCTTGAAAATTTAATTGGGCAAGCCAACTGTTTTTCTACCTCATTTGCATCTTTCCTTAGAGGTACATCTACTGTCCAAGCACGTTGTTGAGCCAAATCTGACGTCAGAGCTTCGTCTAGATTTAACACAGGTTCTACACATACGTCTAATTCAGAAAATGTTTTACGCCATACATCAAAACTTTTTTCCTTGATTTTATCAGCGATGGCAGTCTTGACTGCTTTTCGATCTTCAACATCAAATGAAGTTCCTTTTTCCAATAAGATAGGCAGTTCTAATACAGTTGCCAGACCTGTCATAAATTGAGGTTCTAAACTTCCAATTGAGATATAGCGCCCGTCTTGCGTTTGATAATAGTCATAAAATGTTCCCCCGTTCAGATGTTCATTTTCAGGGTACTGATTCTGCCCACCTGCAAGTACAGCTGCCGCGGCCATATTGTTTAAAGTCACCGCACAATCCGTCATAGAGATATCAATATATTGACCTAAACCACTTCGTTGCCTTTCGATCACGGCTGTTAAAATGCCGATCACTGCGTGTAAAGAACCGCCTGCGACATCTGCAATTTGAATCCCCATTGGTGGTGGTCCATTTTCCTGTCGACCTGAATGTCCAGCAATCCCTGAAAGTGAAACATAATTAATGTCATGTCCCGCTTTATCTTTATAAGAACCTGTTTGCCCATATCCTGTTATTGAACAATAAATCAGACGTGGGTTTATTTCAGATAAAGTTTGATAGTCGAGTCCTAAACGTCGCATCACTTCAGGACGGAACTGCTCAATGACGATATCGTATTCTGAAATTTTTGATTTAATGAGTTCAATACTCTGACTATCTTTTAAATCTAGGGCAATCGACTGCTTGTTACGATTCAAATAACTGTGCGCCGTGGCTTGACCATTTGCATAAGGTGGCAACATTCTGACAAGGTCTGGTCGATTTGGTGACTCTATATGGACCACCTCTGCCCCTAGATCTGCTAAGTACAAGGTCGCAAAGGGTCCGGGTAATAATGTGGAAAAATCTAAAACTTTCAATCCCTTTAATGCAGCTGTCATTGTTATTTTCACCAAGAATATGTTGATTTTTCACCCATAATAGAAATATAAAACAAGATTAACAATGTCATGTTCAGCCATTTACCTTGATCATTTCGGCAATTTATGATGTAAAAGAGCAATTACTCTAGTGATAATTGCCAATTAAATTATTTTTTGTGTCATTTAGGTCAAGTAGCAGTGAACATCAAAGAGACTGAAGGATTTAACATGAGTCGCGATACGATAAGTATCCATTTTGTGAATGCAGCCCTGACTGGGGTAAAACGTCTAGGGATGGATGTTGACACTTTACTTTCACATGTCGGCATTGAAGCTGAACTACTCCGCCAACCTAAAGCACGTATTTCTCCTGAGCAGTACACACGCTTTGTTAAAATGCTGTGGATGGTCACCCAAGATGAACACGTTGGTTTTGATATCCAGCCACGTCGCTTAGGGACCTTTGCGATCATGTGTCAATTGATCATACATGCCAAAACTTTAGGTGATGCGCTTGAGTTATCATCACAGTTCTACAAGTTATTTGGTGATGAGTGGTCTGTGACTTTAGAGCGCGATAAGCATGAAGCACGCTTAGTTCCACTCATTCCAAAAACAATGGATCCTGACCATTTCATTACTGAAAGTATGCTCATGATCTGGCATGGTTTGGCATCGTGGCTCATTGAGCGTCGTATCCCGTTAGAGCGTGTACATTTTTCATATCCACGCCCACAACATGCAGATGAATATGATGCGTTATTTTTTGCGCCAGTAATCCAATTTGATTCAGCTCGTACTGAAATCACATTTGCTGCAGACTACTTAGATCTTCCAATTCGCCAAGATGAAAACACCTTGGAAGAGTTTCTAAAAGGTGCTCCAGCGAAACTGTTGGTGAAATTCAAAAATACCAATTCGCTCACATCACGTATTCGTGAAGTATTGAAGAGCCAAATTGGTGAAGAAATGCCAACATTAAATGATGTTGCAGCCATGCTTTATTTATCACCACAGACGCTTCGCCGTCGCTTAGCTGCTGAAGGTAAGAGCTATCAAGGTGTAAAAGATGCCTTACGTCGAGACGCTGCAATTCACTTACTGTTAAACCCATCTTTAACTTTAGAAGATGTGGCACAACAAGTCGGCTTTAGTGAAACCAGTACCTTCCACCGAGCATTTAAAAAGTGGACAGGGGTAACACCAGGACTGTATCGTCAATTACATGGTTATCATTAATTTATTCAAACATAAAAAAGTCTGACATTGTTCAGGCTTTTTTTTACATATGGATTTAAGTGCTTATTTAACAAAAATATTCAAGTTGAAATTAAAATATTCGTAATATTTAAAGGAATAATAAGATGACACTTACTGCAATCTTAATCTCAATTTTGATTGGAATAGCAATTTATTTTTACAGTGTAAAATCGCACAGCTCTCGACCTCAAGCTGATATACAGTACACTTATAATATTGTCGGAGAAAATGCATATCAAAAAAATTTACTTAAAATAGCTGGTCAAAAAAAAGCTGTATCTAAATTTCATGAATGTACTGCTCATGTTCTGTCAGAACCATTTAACCAATACGATCCAAATGCAATCAAAGTTGAAATCAACGGATTAACAGTTGGCTATTTAAGTAAATTAGAAGCTGAAAAGCTGAAAGGGCAGATTATCAATAAAAAAGTGCCCGCTGTAATTAACGGTGGTTGGTATGTTGATAAAGATAATGAAGGTTCTTATGGTGTAAAGCTTGCCATATCAAGCGCCAAAGATTTGATATAGCAAAATTATAATCAAAGCATTCGCAATACAAATTTTTTTTAATTCGTCAAAAACTTTCATTTCACAATTTAAAACACTTAATTTTTCAGTGACCAAAAATATCAAACGACTCATCCGTTCTCGTCATTGCACAATCACATAGATCATCTACACTCAAAACACCATAACAATTTCAACCTATAAAAAAGGAACTATTATGAGCGAGGCTTACATCATTGATGCCATTCGCACACCACGCGGAAAAGGAAAAAAAGATGGTTCTTTACATGAAGTAAAACCAATCACATTACTCACAACGCTGTTAAATGAACTTCAAACTCGCCATCAACTCGATACTTCTAAAGTCGATGACATCGTACTGGGTTGTGTAACTCCAATTGGTGATCAAGGCGGTGATATCGCTAAAACTGCTGCAATTGCTGCAGGCTGGAATGATGATGTAGCAGGCGTTCAAATCAACCGTTTTTGTGCTTCAGGACTAGAAGCTGTCAATCTTGCTGCACAGAAAGTTCGTTCAGGCTGGGAAGATGTTGTAGTTGCTGGTGGTGTAGAGTCAATGTCGCGTATTCCAATGGGCTCCGATGGTGGACCATGGGCACTCGATCCAGAAACAAACCTGAAATCTACGTTTGTTCCACAAGGGATTGGTGCTGATTTAATCGCAACTTTAGATGGCTACTCTCGTGCTGATGTAGATGCTTTTGCTGCAGATTCACAAAAGAAAGCAGCAGCGGCTCAAGCGAATGGTTACTTCAATAAATCAGTTGTACCAGTAAAAGATAAAGCTGGCGTTGTCGTTTTAGATAAAGACGAGTTCATCAAACCAACGACTACCGTTGAAGGCTTAGCCAAATTAAATCCAAGCTTTGAAATGATGGGTGGTATGGGATTTGATGCAGTCGCATTACAAAAATATCCAGAAGCTCAGAAGATTAATCACGTTCACCATGCAGGAAACTCTTCAGGCATTGTAGACGGCGCTGCTGTTGTTCTACTTGCATCTGAAAAAGCGGTTCAAGAACAAGGCTTAAAACCACGAGCCAAAGTATTAGCAACTGCGCTTGTCGGAACTGATCCAACAATCATGTTAACTGGTCCAGCACCTGCGGCACGCAAAGCTTTGGAAAAAGCTGGCTTAACCATTGATGATATCGATTTATTTGAAGTGAACGAGGCGTTTGCGGCTGTAGTAATGCGCTTTATTAATGAACTCAATGTCGATCCTGCAAAAGTCAATGTAAATGGTGGTGCAATTGCAATGGGTCATCCACTCGGTGCGACAGGTGCCATGATTTTAGGTACGTTGCTCGATGAACTTGAGCGTCAAGGTAAAAAACGTGGCTTGGCTACACTGTGTGTAGGTGGTGGTATGGGTATCGCAACGATCATTGAATTGGTATAAGGAGAAGAATAATGAGTGCAATTCAATTTGAAAAAAATGCTGATGGCATTGTTATTCTCACCTTAGACTCACCTAATCAGTCTGCCAATACCATGAATGCAGATTTCCGAGTTGCTTTAGAAGAGACGGTAACAAAACTGAAAGCCGAATCTGGCATTACAGGTATCATTTTTAAATCTGCAAAGAAAACCTTTTTTGCAGGCGGTGATTTGGATGAGTTGATTCAAGCTCAACCCGAACACGCCACTGAATTCTTTGGCATGATCCAAAAAATGAAAGCGGAATTCCGCTATATTGAAACCTTGGGTGTACCTGTTGTTGCTGCATTAAATGGAACAGCGCTCGGTGGTGGTTGGGAAATCGCACTAGGCTGTCATGCTCGTATTGCATTAAATGATCCTAAAGCGAAATTTGGTCTACCTGAAGTTACCTTAGGATTGTTACCAGGTGGCGGTGGTATCGTGCGTATGGTACGACTGCTCGGCTTGCAGAATGCTTTTCCTTTCTTGATGGAAGGTAAACAATTTGGTGTAGAAAAAGCAAAATCTCTAGGCTTAATTCAAGATACGGCTGATTCTGAACAAGAGCTCATGGATAAAGCGATTGCTTGGGTTAAAGCAAATCCAAAATCTCAACAACCATTCGATGTTAAAGGATACAAAATTCCAGGTGGTACGCCATCATCACCTCAAGTGGCTCAAGTCCTTGCGATTGCACCAGCGATGCTGCGTGATAAAACAAAAGGTTGCTATCCAGCCCCTGAAGCCATTATGGCTGCTGCCGTTGAAGGTGCTCAGGTAGATGTTGATAATGCATTAACCATTGAATCTCGCTATTTTACGTATTTGGCAACTGGTCAAGTTGCGAAAAACATGATTGGTACTTTCTGGCATGGACTGAATGCAATCAAATCAGGTGAAAGCCGCCCTAAAGAGCCTGCAAAATGGCAAGCGACGAAAGTAGGTGTTTTAGGCGCTGGAATGATGGGCGCTGGCATTGCCTACTCGACAGCGATTAAGGGGATTCAAGTCGTCCTTAAAGATGTATCGATTGAAAATGCAGAAAAAGGTAAGGCATATAGTCAAAAACTGTTAGATAAACGTGTTTCACAAGGTCGAATGACTGCTGAAAAGCGCGAACAAATTTTATCTCTCATTACCCCTACAGCAAATGCATCCGATCTACAAGGCTGTGATTTAATCATTGAAGCTGTATTCGAAAATCAAGAACTCAAAGCCAAAGTAACTCAAGAAGCTGAGCAATATTTGGTTGACGGCGGTGTGATGGCTTCTAATACATCCACCTTACCGATCACAGGTCTTGCAACAGCAAGCAAAGATGCGAAAAACTTTATTGGACTGCATTTCTTTAGCCCTGTTGATAAAATGCAGTTGGTTGAAATTATTAAAGGTAAAGAGACTTCAGCTGAGACACTAGCTAAAGCCTATGATTATGTTCAACAAATTGGAAAAACACCTATCGTTGTGAATGATAGTCGTGGTTTCTTCACCAGCCGCGTATTTGGTACTTTTGTCAACGAAGGTTTGCGTTTACTGGCTGAGGGAGTACATCCAGCCAAAATTGAAATGGCTGCTTTAAAAGCAGGTATGCCAGTCGGTCCATTAGCAATCCAAGATGAAGTCGCATTAACCTTGTCTGAGCATGTGACCAACGAAACGCGTAAAGCGCTTCAGGCTGAAGGCAAAGATTTACCACACTCCCCTGCTGAAGATGTTTTAAAGCAAATGATCCATGAGTTTGGGCGTAAAGGGAAAGCTGCTGGTGCTGGTTTTTATGAATATCCTGAAAGTGGTAAAAAATACCTTTGGGATGGTTTAAACCATTGGACGAAAGAGACTGATATTTCTGAGCAAGAAATGATTGATCGCTTCTTGTTTGTGCAATCTTTAGATACCTTACGTTGTCTTGAAGAGGGTGTTTTAGAGTCTGTCATTGATGGAAATATCGGTTCTATTTTTGGCATAGGATTCGCCCCTTGGACTGGCGGCGCTTTACAGTTCCTCAATCAATATGGACTCGCACAAGCGCTTGAGCGCGCGAATCAGCTTGAAGCGAAGTATGGTGAGCGTTTTAAAGCACCTCAACTCCTCAAGGACAAAGTTCAGTCTGGTCAATCAATCTGATTGATATAAATTAAATCCTCTCTTCGGAGAGGTTTTTTTCGGTCTTGTCGATAAATATGTGTTATAAAGTAACATATTCTCAGATTCATTTTACCCAACTTGGTATAGCATTATGACTGATCATTCTTCACCAGAAAAATCTCCTTGGGGTTGGAAAGCGCTAATTATCGCGATCATTTTAAGTATTATATTTATGGTGATTTTCTATATAGCCATTGAAAATGAACCTGACTATATGCCAAGTAAACAACGAACAGAAACCAGTGAACATCATGCATTCAAAGCATCACCTGTGATGTCTGAAGAAGCAGCAGCAAAAATAGAAGCCAACAAAGCTGCTCAAGCTAGTGCAACTGAGCACAATATGACTGAAGAAGAACACGCAGCAATGGGCGAACACAGTCATACACATGATGGTGAATCAGGTTCACATAGTCATTGATATTTGTGATGAAAAAACGGAGCATTGGCTCCGTTTTTTTATTCAAGCTGCATCGTCATATAAACATGAGGAATACCACAATCTAAGTATTCCTTACCTTGGGGCTCAAACCCTAAACGTTGATAAAATGGTAATGCATGAACTTGAGCAGAAAGATTCAAGGTTGGTCGCTTTTCCCTTTGAGCAAACTCAATTATAAATTTCATGAGCTCAAACCCAACACCTTTTCCTCGATAAGCCTTTATGACTGCTACCCTTCCAATACTATGGTTTTGAAGTAGTCGAGCCGTGGCGATTGCCTCACCTTCATGGAAAACAACGAAATGAATCGATGTCTCATCTTCCATATCCCATTCGTCTTCAGGTGAAATTAGTTGTTCCAGAATAAATACTTGCTCTCGTATCTGCATCGCGTAGCACTTTAATTGCGACCATGAACCTACTTGAACATCAAAGACATTACTCATATGTTAATTCCCAAAGGGGTGTTAGCACTTTTCACCAATATTTTGTTGCTCCCACTCACCTTTTAGAAGCAACTCTAATGAGTGCTTTTGAATACCATACATATTTTTTAATGCAATTATTTGATCTAACACTTGCTGATCTGGTGCGTTAAAATCTTTGCGCTTGGTGGCTAAAATCATTTTATTTTTGCTAGTATGTTCCAAAGCCACAAATTCAAAAACTTTAGTCTCGTAACCATAGGCTTTTAACAATAGCGCTCGAATTGTATCTGTCAGCATTTCAGCTTGTTGCCCCTCATGAATACCAAACTGCAACATTGGTTTTAATACAGAGGGACTTTGCATTTGAGGTCTCAACTCTTTGTGGCAGCACGGCGCGCACATAATCATTTGCGCATTCAATCGAATACCGGTATGAATCGCAAAATCAGTTGCTACATCACAGGCATGCAACGCAATCATGACATCGAGTTTTTCAGGCGAGTAAGTTCGTACATCTCCTTGGAAAAAATCTAAATGCTTAAAATCTGATTTACGGGCAACATCTTCACAAAAATGAACCATTTTCTCGTTCAGTTCCACACCTGTAACATAAGGATTATAATCATTTTTTTGTAAGTAGTCATACAGTGCAAAGGTGAGATAACCTTTACCTGAGCCAAAATCGACAACGTTGAGCTGCTGATCAACTTGAATTTGGTTTAATGCGCCTGAGCAAATCTCAACAAATTTATTAATCTGTTTCCACTTACGCGCCATGCTTGGAATAATTTGTTCTTTTTGATCCGTAATACCCAACGGTTGAAGAAAATAACTTTCTTGCTCAACAAAACGGTGTTTTTGACGGTCGTGTGATTTTTCAATGATCTTGGAGACTGAAGCCTTTTTACTTTGAGTTAAGATCGCTTTTTTCTTATTTTTCTTGAGCTGTAACTCGCTGTCCAATGTAAAAAGATTGGCTTGTTTGCATTCACTGACCAATTTACTCACCAACGGATCAGCTTCATCAATTGGAAAATTTTTGGTCACATCTTGAGTTTTAAAGCGATACAGAACATTCAGCATCCATTCATCTTGTAATCGAATCATGCGTAAAGTCATCTTCTCTAAAGCTTCTATCTCGCCCTGATACTGACTCAGAATCATACGATCAAAACGCTGAGAAGCTAATGCTTGATGAAATGCTTCAAGAAATTGTTGCTCTTGCGGTGTGGAGGATGCCGAAACGGTCATAAACAGTGCCAAAAAAAGAAATGCTATTAAATTTTAATGCGTCTTACGCGAAAAGCAAAATTCAATTACGATACAGATGTATAATTAAATGTGTAAGTGAACAATGAAAGCATCTCCTGCTTCGTATGATCCATTAGAAGAAAAAATTAATTTCATCAGTCATGCCATTGGTGCTGTCTTGGCCGTCATCGGTGCCATTTTATTGATTATAAAAGGTGCTGCTTATCCTATGGCACAATGGATCGGGCTTTGGGTCTATGGACTTAGTTTAGTTCTACTCTTTACGGCGTCTAGTCTTTATCATTTTGCGGAAACACCTGAGCGTCGGGGTTGGTTTAAAAAATTGGACCACACGGCTATTTATTATCTCATCGCAGGAACATACACGCCTTTTCTATCTATAGCTTTACCAACGCAAAAAGCTCACTATTTATTAATTGCACTTTGGGTAATTGCGGCGATTGGCACTTTATTTAAATTGGTATTTATTCACCATTTTCAAAAAATATCGCTTTTTGCCTATCTCGCAATGGGATGGTTAGCATTACTTGTGATCGATGATATGCGCACATATTTATCTGATCAAAGTTTAACCTTCCTTATTGTTGGTGGTCTTGCTTACACCATAGGCGCATTGTTTTATGCCTTAAAAAAGGTAAGATACACTCACGCTATCTGGCATATTTTTGTATTGATAGGTGCAGGATCACATTTCCTGTCTATTTATCTTTACGTGCTATAACCACTTTAACTACATCGTCTAGCAACCCTAACACCGTAGAGCAAGCTGGTATTTCGTATTTTTTTAAGAAATTACGCCTTTTTTAAAAAGATTACGCTATTAAATCTAAGTTTTTTATTTTTAGTAAGTGTAAGGTCTCTCATGGCGTCTAATACAGCATCACAACAAGCTCAGCCCGCAAACTCTAAAACTCGGGTATTAACTGCAAGCCTCGTTGGTACAACCATCGAGTTCTTCGATTTTTATATTTACGCAACAGCTGCGGTCATAATTTTCCCCTACTTGTTCTTTCCAACAAGCACAGATCCTATGACAGCAACGATTCAATCATTAGCAACTTTTGCAATCGCATTCATCGCACGTCCTATCGGCGCCGCACTATTCGGTCATTTGGGAGATCGAATCGGTCGTAAAGCAACCTTAGTGGCAGCCTTGCTAACCATGGGCCTTTCTACCGTTGCGATTGGTTTACTTCCAACCTATGCGCAAATTGGCATTGTGGCACCCTTACTTTTAGCTTTGTGCCGATTAGGTCAGGGCTTAGGTTTAGGTGGCGAATGGTCAGGTGCAGTTCTACTCGCAACTGAAAATGCGCCAGAAGGCAAACGTGCTTGGTACGGTATGTTCCCTCAACTTGGTGCACCAATCGGCTTCATCCTTGCCACAGGCTCTTTCCTTACGCTTGGGGCATTCATGAGTGAAGAAGCATTCATGTCATGGGGATGGCGTATTCCATTTATTTCAAGTGCCTTATTGGTGATTGTAGGCTTGTGGATTCGCTTAAAGTTGCATGAAACGCCAGCATTCCAAAACGTGCTTGATAAACAAAAAGAAGTGAATGTTCCTTTTGTACAAGTTTTTAAAAAGCATTCAAAAATGCTTGTACTCGGAACGATTGCAGCCATTTGTACTTTCGTAGTTTTTTACTTAACCACTGTATTTGCTTTGCAATGGGGTACAAAACAATTAGGTTACTCTCGTGAAGAGTTCCTACAACTTCAGTTGGTTGCAACGCTTTGTTTTGCAGCATTTATTCCCCTTTCTGCAATTTTTGCGGAAAAGTTCGGTCGTAAAACCACTTCGATCGCGGTGTGTGTAATTTCTGCTATTTTTGGTATTTTCTTTGCGGACATGTTGGAGTCAGGAAGCACACTGATTGTGTTCTTATTCTTATGTATTGGTCTTGCGATTATGGGCTTAACCTATGGTCCAATCGGTACGGTACTTTCAGAAATCTTCCCGACATCGGTGCGTTATACTGGTTCGGCGTTAACATTTAACCTTGCTGGTATTTTTGGTGCATCTTTCGCACCTTTGATTGCAACGAAATTGGCAACTGAATATGGTTTGTCTGCAGTAGGCTATTATTTGACGGCTGCATCAATCCTTTCGCTGATTGCTTTCCTCATGATTCGCGAAACGAAACATGATGATGTGAATAATCAAATTTGATGCTTTCAGCTAATAAAAAAACCGGCTTAAGCCGGTTTTTTTATTAGCTGAGCTCAATGATATCAATCATCGGTGGTACTCTGAATCTGAATGGGACACCTACCATACCAGTACCTACGGACACATAAACATTGGCATGTTCATGCTTATATAAACCACGTTTATGACCCAAGATAGACACTTTTTTCATGATGTAATCTGTCAACCACGGAAGTTCCACTTGTCCCCCATGAGTATGCCCTGACAACATCAACGGATGAGTTGGCAATTTTGGCACCATATCCACCGTATCCGGATTATGTGACAGAATTAACCACGGCTTATCTTGTGGTAAATCAGGCATATCCCGCATGTCAGCCTTACCTGCCCACAAATCCCCCACACCAATCAATCTAAACTCATCAAACTCAACAATCTTACCTTCAATATCCATCACCTGATTTGAAGCTAGCGCATCTTTTAATAATGCCTGAATCGGTGGACCTGGATATTGCTCATCATGATTACCATTCACAGAATAGACAGGCGCTTGAATTTCTCTTAATACTCGGAGCTCTTCTGCCAGCTTATTTTCTGGTTCATAGGTCCAATCACCTGCCACAACCACTAAATCTGGTTGAGCTTGATTAATCTTATTCACGATAATTTTCAGTTGTCTTTCATGCCCAGAAAACAATCCAATATGTAAGTCTGCAATTAATGCCACTTTAATCGGATGTTTAAAGGGTTGCGCCGAACTTAACTTGTAACTCAGGTTATTCACTACTACACGATGAGGCTCAATGAAACGTGCATAAATCAATACACTGCTCAACAAGAAAATAAACACACCTTCATGCAATGAAAATATACCTTGCCAAGTAGCAAAAATACTAAAAAACCACAACGGAACAAGTAAATAAGAAAGATAAAATGCCAAGAGATGAACAAAGGCTTTAAATGGATGTATGGTTTCAGTTCGAGATTGGCTCATCCATGCTTGCGTGACTCCCCAAATAGCGAAGAGCGAGAAAATAATATAGAACGCAGCAAGGATGTTATTTGTTGTCCACATATTCAATCTCTTTCATTAAATCAGACGAATAATCTGAGTGGTTCATTTATCTTTTAAATGGTGCTCTTTATACTTTAGCACATTGAGTTCAAAGAATAGATTATGCAAGCAAATCACATGGAAAAGAATCAATCTCAACAATTGAATCGCCAAAAGAAAACATCTTTTAAAATGCGCTTCATCATGAGTTCATGTTTGGTTCTTGCTTTACCTGCATGCTCAACTTTACCCACTCAACAAGCTATTGCACCTCAATATGCGTACGACATCGACACTCATGGCACTTCATTGGCGCAAATTGTCGAACCTTTGAAAATTAAGAATCCTGAATTAACAGGTTTTCATGTTTTATATGATCCAATCGAAGCGATAGCTGCACGTTTTCAATTAATTGAGAAAGCTGAGAAAACACTCGACCTTCAATATTACATTTGGGATAACGACCGTGTAGGTGCATTGGCTCTTTATAAAATCATTCAAGCTGCTGATCGTGGTGTAAAAGTCAGATTGTTAATGGATGACAACAACGCTAAGACGATGGAAAGTATTTATCTCGCGCTGGATCAACATCAAAACATTGACGTAAAGTTATTCAATCCTTATAAATTCCGACGCCTTAGACCCGTTGATATGATTTTGGATCTGAAACGTATCAATCGACGGATGCACAACAAAACGTTTACAGCTGACAATCAAATTACCCTGATTGGCGGCCGAAATATGAGTAATCAATACTACAATGTCAGTGACCGATATCAATTTTCAGATGTTGATGTCATGCTTGTCGGTCATGCAGTAAGTGATATTACACACTCGTTTGATGAGTACTGGAATCATGAATATGCCTATCCAGTTAAAAATATTGTCAATCATCAACAATATACATTGCGCTATGAAGGTTTAAAACAGCAACTGCAAGAGCACTTTGATGATGGTGCTGTACGTAGTTATGTTGAAATTACTCGTGAATCTCATGATTTTGATCGTTGGCTCAATCAAGAAATTAAGCTGGATTGGGTGAAAGCAGAAGTCATCAAAGATTCTCCTGAAAAAATCAAAGCGAAAGCTAAGAAAGAAGAACATCTCAACTTTCAACTGGTTGAACGCTTAGAGAAACCAGAAAAAAGTGTCGATATCATTTCCGCTTACTTCGTTCCTGAACGCAAGGGTGAGCAACGCTTAAGTGCGATCGCACAAGATGGCGTTAAAGTTCGCGTACTGACCAACTCTTTTAAAGCCAATGATGTTGCGCTTGTACATGCATTTTATGCGAAATATCGTCAGGATTTACTGCAAAACGGCGTAGAGTTATATGAGTTCCTCCCTGCTTTGCCAGAAGAATTCCAAAATAAAAATAATATTGAAATTTCTAAGCAGTCCAAAGTGAGCCTTAAAGGGCTGAGTCGCTCAAGCCTGCATGCAAAAATGATGGCTTTGGATGATAAGCAAGTATTTATCGGATCATTTAATTTTGATCCACGTTCAGCCAATTTAAATACTGAAATTGGCGTCATTTTAAACAGCCAGCCCCTAGCGCAAGCTGTGCATAAAACCATGGATCAGAACCTAAAAAAATATGCCTATAAATTAGTTCTAGATTCACAAAATAATATTAATTGGAAACAAGCGACACCTGAAGGTATTAAAATCTATACCAAAGAACCAAAAATGAAATGGTGGCAAAAAGCAAGCTTGAAAGTTATCTCGTGGTTGCCAATAGAAGGATTCATGTAAAAAGCAGGGATCATCATGATCCCTGCTTTGCTTCTACTGATTAAGCTTTGAGCACTTTTTGATGTAATACTTCCAATCCTTCCTGCATTCTGAGTTGCACTTCTCTCGTTAAGCTTTCAACTGTATGTCCAGTAACATCAATCGTGGGCAAAGCTGTTAAATGTGCAACGACTTGAGGCATTTCCAATACTGCTTTGAGATGCGCTGTAAATCCAATATTTCCGATAAAGGGAGCAACCTGATCTAACTCCCCCTCTTGATTGACATAACAGATTAAACAAACTTGCACAGGTTTTTGAGCCTCGATAGCTGCAGCTAAAAGTCTTCCATGCACTTTTTTGACTTTAGTTCCATCAGTCGTGGTTGCTTCTGGAAAAAATAAGACAGGAATATTTTGCTTCAAAAATTCTGTGATTTGCTCTTTAATACGGACCGAATCTCCTGAACCTCGGTTAATGAACAGTGTTCCACCACCCTTGGCAAGTTTCCCAAAAATCGGCCAATTTTCAATTTCTGCTTTTGCTAAGAAAAATACACGCGCACTCGAACCTAATACAGGAATATCTAACCAAGAGATATGATTGCTCACCCATAATGCGGGTTCACGAGGAATGTTGCCATGTACTTGTAAATCGATATTAAAAACTTTGCATAAGCGACGGCAAAAATGTTGTACATAGCGAGTATTGTTTGGATTATTCGGATTTTTATACATTTGATGCCTAAAAATTAAATAAAACCCTTCAGTGACAGCAGCAGTACCTGAGATGATTTTTTGGCTATATAGCGCTGTTTTTGAAAATAAATTGAGTTTTTTAGGCTTTAATGTTGTCATAAATTATTTCACTGAATAATAACAGGCGTTATCCACTATAGCTCCATTCTATACTGAGCTCACCAGAGATGCATTGATTATAAAAACCGTATACACATATTTGAAAATTCAATTTCAATTCAAATACCCAATAAAATATAATTTTTAAATCGAATTTATAGATTTAAAAATTATGCAAACTACAACTCAATCACCATCAAATCAAGTCATTCCCATCTGGTCGGCACTCTTCTCATTGGCATCAATTGTCGGTGGCGTCTTTTTATTTATACTGGCGTTTATACTTATGTTCAAAACTGCTTTAGGTTAATTTAAATCTATTTCCCTCAATTGTTCAATTTCCTCTACACTAGAGTTTTGATGTGGAGTATTAGCTGAGTGGAAGTTACTGGACAAAATCAAGCAAATGAACGTGCGGTCTTGGTGAGTGTTAATGTCCAAATATTAGAAGATCTTGATCAAGAAGAATTTCGTCTATTGGCCAAATCTGCTGGTGCAGAGATTCTTGAACATATACAAGCTCAACGTATTAAACCTGACCCTAAATTTTTTATTGGTTCGGGTAAAGCTGAAGAAATCGCCGAATTTGTTGCAGCGGTAGAAGCTGATATTGTCATTTTCGATCATTCCCTCACACCATCTCAAGAACGTAATCTCGAGCGTGTTATTCAATGTCGGGTCATCGATCGTACTCGCCTTATCTTAGATATTTTTGCACAACGCGCACGCACACATGAAGGTAAACTACAAGTTGAATTGGCTCAGTTAGACCATCTCGCTTCACGTTTAGTGGGTGGTCGCATGGGCTTAGATGGCCAAAAAGGTGGTATTGGTTTACGTGGTCCAGGTGAAACACAATTAGAAACAGACCGTCGTTTACTCCGCCTCCGCATAAACCAGCTTAAAGACAAACTTGAAAAAGTCCGCCAGACACGAATCCAAGGTCGTGCAGCGCGTCAAAAAGCGTCTATTCCAACAGTGTCTCTAGTCGGTTATACCAACGCAGGAAAATCCACCCTATTTAATATTCTTGCTGAAAGTGATGTGTATGCAGCAGATCAATTGTTCGCAACTCTTGACCCAACTTTAAGAAGATTAAATTGGGATGGCATTGGAACATTGGTCTTGGCTGACACAGTGGGATTCGTTCGCAATCTTGCACACTCCTTAGTAGAGTCATTCAAAGCAACCCTTGAAGAAACACTTGAGGCGACTTTGCTTTTGCATGTTATCGATTCAAATAGTCCAGACAAGCTTGAGCAAATTGATGCTGTTGAAAAAGTCCTGAAAGAAATTGGGGCTCAGGTGCCAATATTACGCGTATACAATAAAATTGATCAAACGGGTGAAGAGCCTAAAATCATTTATGCTTCTCCCAATTTGCCTGATCGAGTCTATGTTTCAGCACACTCAAGTCAAGGTTTAGATTTACTGCGACAAGCCGTTCAAGAGTGTTTAATGGGGCAAATACAACAATTTGAACTCACACTCAGACCTGAATATGGCAAATTACGCAATCAACTGTATGAATTAAATGTGATTCAGTCTGAACATTATGATGATCTAGGTCATTTGATTTTAAATATTCAAATTGCGCCTCATAAATTAGAGCAACTTATAAAACAAGCACATTTACCAATTGATCAAATTCTTGGTGATAAGGCGCAACAATTTAAAAGACCTTTAGAAGAGTTTGAAATCAAATCATAAATCAGTTAAAACGTGATAAATAATGTTAAAAGTATAATCATGATGCAGTGGATGAAAACGATAGATTGGCCAGCATGGATTGGCACCATAGTGCTTATTATTGGCTTCCGAGAAGGTTCAGTTTGGCTTATGACTCAATTGAATCATCCCGAACTGGGCAATCTTGTCGGGTTGCTTTCCTTACTACTTGTACTGTTTGCTTGGCGTAGATTTGGCACTCTTCCAACCAGAGTTGTCGATGTAAATAATAAAATCATGAAAGAAAGTGCTTTCGCATTTTTACCAATTAGTGCTGGGGCATTGGTTATGTTGGTTCATATGGGTAAAGAAATTCCTCTTTTTTTACTCGTACTCACGTTAAGTACACTTATTCCACTTTGGGTTTACGCCAAAATGGCAAAACGCTGGTTATAGGAGAGAAATATGCTCGCAATTTTAATCGGCTTTGCTATTACGTTATTCGCCTATATAATTTCAAAACCCTGTAACCGTGTCGTACCACAGATTCCTGTAATTGTATTCGGGATGTTCTTTGTGATCGTCATCTTACTGATTATTGGTATTCCTTATGATCACTACATGAAAGATGTCAATCCGATTTTTGATCATTTATTAGGATACGTCACAGTGGCTCTCGCGATCCCACTTGCAGCAATGCGTTATGACGATTTACCACTAAAAGGCATTTTAGGAATATTAGTGTTTGCTAGTGTCAGTGCTGTCGCATTGCCTATGGGCTTAGCGTATCTACTGCATATGGCAGATTCGACCATTATGGCTTTCGCTACACGTGCAGTGACAACACCAATCGCAATTAATATTGCGACCTTACTCCATGCACCAATTAGCTTAGCCATTTTAATCGTTATTTTATCTGGTGTGATTGGCGCAGCTTTTTCACCACTCATACTACGTCATATTAATGATGAGCGTGCCTCAGGCTTAGCACTCGGTTTAGCAGCCCATGCGATTGGGACAGCTCAAGCTTGGCAACGAGGCAGTGTAGCTGGTCGTTATGCTGCATTTGGTATGGCGGTAAATGCAACGTTTACAGCCGTTTGGCTCCCTACTTTTATTCACTTTTTAAAAGCGACCTCTTGATTTACCCACGATTGAAAATAAAAAAGCCACTGATGAGTGGCTTTTTTATTAGACGAAAACGACCTAAAGTAGATGATTCTATGCAAACATAGGATTATCTACAGCAAACATTTGCTGATCTTCAAGACGATACGCCATTAATTGATTGCCCCAGACACAACCACCGTCAACATTCTGAATATGCGCAGATATTGTTCTGCCCTGTAAGGCAGCCCAATGTCCAAAAATGACTTGATGAGTTTGAGCAGCTTTTGACTCATATTCAAACCATGGCTGATAGCCAGCTGGCATCGGCTCATCTAAAGCGTCTTTAAAACTAAATTCAAGTCGACCCTCTGGATCAGTCAAACGCATACGGGTTAGATAATTCACGATACATCGTAAGCGCTCATGTCCTGTTAAATCATCTGACCATAATGTAGGTTCTTTACCATACATTTCTTTCAAAAATGCATCCAGAACATCAAAATCATCATGCGCAATAACCGTTTCAACCTCTTGAGCAAACTGTTTCACTTGCTCTACTGTCCAAATATGTGGAATACCCGCATGTGTAATGACAATATTTTCATTTGGACATAAACATAAGGGTTGTTTACGTAACCAGTCGATTAAATCATCACTGTCAATCGCATCAATCACATCACGAGTATTGTCTTTCTCTTTAATCTCTTTAATGCCCCTTGCGCACGCTAACAAGGTCAAATCATGATTACCCAAGACTGTCGCAGCAACGCCTCGATCGACCAGTTTCTTGATAAAACGTAAAACGCCAATCGAGTTTTCACCACGTGCGACTAAATCACCCGCAAACCATAAAAAATCCTGATCAGGATCAAATTTGATTTCCTTGAGTAACATTTTCAAAGCTTCAAAACAGCCCTGAACATCACCAATCACGTAATTATATCGAATGTTTTCACCAGCCATTTATGCATCTACCATTTGATCTGCAAGTGCAACAAATTGAGCAAGTGTTAATGTTTCTGGACGCGCCATTGGATCAACACCAGCTTTTTCAAATCCTTCCTCTTGCAACATGCCTTTTAAACTGTTGCGAAGTGTCTTACGGCGTTGTGTAAATACATGGGAGACTAAACGTGCCAAGGCTTTTTCATTCTTCGCCACTATTGGTTTTACATCATACGGCTCTAAGCGAAATACCGCAGAAGTTACTTTGGGTGGTGGGTTGAACGAACCAGGTGGCACTTCAAACAAGAATGTCGGTTTACAGTAGTACTGAATCATGACTGATAAACGACCATATTCTTTGGTATTTGGTGATGCCGTAATACGATCGACCACTTCTTTTTGCAACATGAAGTGCATGTCTTTGACTTTGTCACCAAACTCTAAGAGATGAAATAACAAAGGTGTAGAAATGTTATAAGGTAAATTACCGACAACACGCAACGGACGACCATCAAACAGTTCAGTGAAATCGTAGCGTAAGGCATCAGTTTCCACAATAGTTAAACGTTCAGGATGCGGTACACGACCGGGTAATCCAGCTGCTAAATCACGGTCTAATTCAATGACAGTCAAAGCATCACATTCACCAATTAAAGGCGATGTTAAAGCAGCAAGACCTGGACCAATTTCAACAATATTGTCACCAGTACGCGGGTTCACCGAACGCACAATTTTGGCAATGACACGTTGGTCATGTAAGAAGTTTTGACCAAAACGCTTACGCGTGTGATGCCCTTCATCTTTCGGGTTTAAGGCATTAATCTGATACATAAAGATTTCCAACGTGTAATTAAGACAAGATCACTGACGCGCTAAATCGAGCGCTAAGTCCACAGCCACATGTAAGCTCGAGCTTTTCGCAAGTCCAGTACCTGCGAGGGAGAGTGCTGTGCCATGATCGACAGAGGTGCGAATAAACGGCAAGCCCAAAGTAATATTAATGGCTTCACCAAATCCTTGTGATTTTAACACAGGTAATCCCTGATCGTGATACATGGCTAAAACTGCATCGGCATCTTTTAAATTTTCTGGTGTAAATAAGGTATCTGCAGGCAGACATAAACTCATGTCTATCCCTTGCGCACGATAGCGTTCAAGTACAGGATTAATCACTTCGATCTCCTCCACTCCTAAATAACCATCTTCACCTGCATGAGGATTTAAACCGCACACCAAAATTTTGGGAGATTCGATTTTAAATTTTGATTTTAAATCATGAATCAGAATGTCGATGACCTGATGCAAGCGCTCAGCTGTAATCGCATTCGCAACCGCACGAAGGGGTAAGTGCGTGGTTGCAAGTGCAACACGTAAGGTTTTGGTTGCCAGCATCATGACCACGCGTAATACACCAGCAAACTCTTGGTAAAACTCAGTGTGACCACTGAAATGAATACCTGCCTCATTGATCACTGACTTTTGTACAGGTGCTGTCGCCACGCCAACGCTTTTACCTGACATCGCATAGTCTGCAGAACGGCGGAGTTGCTCTAAGACATAACTCGCATTTTGAGCATTTAACTCACCCAGTACTACACTTTCATTTAAAGGAATATGTTCCACATAAAGCTGACCCACTTTTGACGATGTTTGTTGCCCTTGATACTCAATCACTTCAACTTCAAGATGAAGTTTTTCTGCACGTTGCTTGAGCATTTGTATATCAGCAAGTACGACGAGTGGACGCTCATCCAAACGTTGCGCAAGGCTTAAACAGATATCAGGACCAATTCCAGCAGGCTCACCGCTGGTGACATACAAAGGAAGCATAACGATCATCATTCAAGGATTTTTATTATTTTAATACAGATCGAATGTACGATGTTCAACAATACCAAAATGGTAAAATCTTAGCCCTCTGATTTTTTTAATCGTTCTTTTGAGTCTTTTAGCGCCAATCCATACGAAATCTTGCATCTAATAGACCAAAAGCATGAGCGACTTCGGATACACATACAATCACGATGACGAAGAACAAACCCAACAAAAGAATCCGTCCAATCGTTGAACGCGCTGAATAAAATGCTGAATCTTTAATGCACAAGAAACCAAAGCCACCGATTAAATAGATGATCCAAGGGAAAATCATAAAATGTGCATACATTGAATATATAAGAATGACACTTAAAACATCGATTCCATAAATAGCGCCAAACACCATGCTAACACTAAATATATTCCGAGAAAAATGAATAAAAATCCGGTCAAAAATTTCGTCACCTTGCTCACTTTGATTTGATCATGGCGTGAAGATAAATCTGAATGACGAACAGGAGGAGAGAAACGATCATTATTATTTTGTGAACTCATCAAAACTCCGAGCTATTATTATGATTATTTCCTCATTACAAACGAAATTGATTAAATAAACCGCTATACTTTTCAATCTAAATTAAATAGAATATGCCCCTCGAAATCTTAATATTTTGATTGTGGTTCTAGTGTTTTTCCGCTAGAATTCGCTCTCCTTTTTGTTTGGACAGATTCCACCGTCCAAACCAACTATAATAGGTAGTGGTTAATGAAAACTCTCAGCGCTAAGCCAGCTGAAGTTCAACACGACTGGTACGTTGTTGATGCTTCTGGCAAAACTTTAGGTCGTCTTGCGACTGAAATCGCACGTCGTTTACGCGGTAAGCACAAAACTTCTTATACTCCTCACGTTGACACTGGTGATTACATCGTAATTATCAATGCTGAGCAAGTTCAAGTAACTGGTAATAAGTCACTTGATAAGAAATACTATCGCCACACTGGTTTCCCTGGTGGTATCCGTGAAACTAACTTTGAAAAATTAGTTGCTCACAAGCCAGAAGAAATCTTCCAACGCGCTGTAAAAGGCATGTTGCCAAAAGGTCCTCTTGGTTATGCTATGATCAAGAAAATGAAAGTGTATGCTGGTGCTGAGCATCCTCACACAGCTCAACAGCCACAAGTTTTGGACATCTAAGGGATACAGCACATGGCTACTAACTATGGTACAGGTCGCCGTAAGACCGCAACTGCACGTGTTTTCCTATCTGCTGGTACTGGTAAACTCGTTATTAACAACCGTTCTTTAGAACAATACTTCGGTCGTGAAACTGCTCGTATGGTTGTACGTCAACCACTAGAGCTTTTAGATGCTACTGAGAAATATGACCTTTACATCACTGTTGCTGGTGGTGGTATCGGTGGTCAAGCTGGCGCAATCCGTCACGGTATTACTCGTGCATTGATCGCTGCTGACGAAACTTTAAAACCTGCTCTTCGTCAAGCTGGTTTCGTTACTCGTGATGCTCGTGAAGTTGAACGTAAGAAACTTGGTTTACGTAAAGCTCGTAAACGTCCACAATTCTCTAAACGTTAATTCGTTTTCCGAATTCGGACAAAAAAACCTTGGCTTATGCCAAGGTTTTTTTTTCATCTTTATATTTTCCCTTACTCATGAAAATCAGTCGTACACGATACTTTAAAATGAATATTAAACGCTGATATCAATAAAAAGACACTAGTTTTTATTGCTCTATTTTGACTGACTTAAACAAATATATGCTTAATCATCTATCCCAATTTGAGGATTGTTAACTTTTTACAACTTTATTAAAAAATACTTTCATGCAGTTTTTTAAATTAAAGGGATAAAAATGTTAAATAGGGAAATATGTTTATCATTCGCCGTAGCCGCTACAATATTAGGTACATCCAATATTGCACAAGCAAATAACTCACAATCGATAGATGCTTTAGCCGTGTGTTGGCAATCCAATACGGGTAAGCATGTTTGTGATGGACCCATACAAAGATTAATGTCTTCATATGAAAACATAAATAAAGCATTAGAGTTAGTTGGATGCTCAGATGGATATCCTGTACAAAATAACAGTCTGGTACATCGATCTTTAGGTCAAAAATTCTCAATGGTTTACAAGTGTGGCTATAAACTTAGACCTGGCGACACAAGTGCATTAACTAACAATCGCGACGTCCGTCAATGGTGGAGTGGAATCATACATTAGTGCACAAGGCCGATTTAAAGATCGGCTTTTTATATCGCTTTGGATAAAAAGCTAAAGATTAAATTTCAACAATACAAGGATAGAAATTTAAAAAACCACGTTACAGACATAAATACGATTCAATATAAAATCCAAGTGTTTTGATAGGCATCGCTCATTAAACGATGATTTTAGCGTGCATTTTTAGTATCCTTATCTATTCATTAATACTTTGATTGGAATATGTCAGTCGAAACCACCCCCTTACAAGGCATCACCGTTTATAGTCATGCAGATGACTTTCGATCGCATTGGATTCGCTTCTTACTGGCAGAAAAACAAATTAAACATAATTTATTTATTGTCGACGAAGACAACGAGGATCTTGCGAGTTTAAATCCATACAATCGACTCCCGATGATGATTGAAAATGAGTTAAAACTTTTCAATACATCCATCATTTCTGAATATTTAGATGATCGCTATCGTCAGAATAAGTTATATGCAGATGCTCCTGCTCCACGTGCAGAACAACGCCAATATATATGGCGTTTTGAAAATGACTGGTTAAAACTTGCAGATGATATGTTGCGCCACCCAGACACACTTGATGTTGACGCACAAAAGGCAGCTCAAAAAAAGTTAAAAGATACGCTTATCTCGCTGACACCTTTGTTTCAGCACTATCCTTATTTCATGTCTGAACAATTTACAATTTTAGATTGCATGTTGGCACCGATTTTTATACGGTTAAGAACGATGGGGATTGAGCTTCCAAAGCAACAATGCCGCCCGTTTTATTTATATTGCCAGCGTGTTTTCAGTCGTCCAGCCTTCATTAAGTCCATGACGGTTCAGGAAAAAAATCGTTATAGTCCTGAATTAAAATCCGCTTAAAAAAGCAAAAGAGTGAGTCACATGTCTGATCAAGAAATCAAATTAAGTCCAACTCGCCCGTATTTAGCACGTGCGATTTATGAATGGATTTGCGATAACAATCTCACCCCATATCTACTGGTAGATGCCACACAGCCTTATACCGATGTACCTACACAGTTCGTTCAAGACGGTCAGATTGTTTTAAATATCGTGCCACATGCTGTGCATCAACTACACATGAGCAATGAAGCGATTACCTTTTCTGCACGTTTTGGTGGTGTTTCCAAAGATATTTATGTGCCAATCAATGCTGTACTCGGGTTATATGCAAAAGAAAATGGTCAAGGATTATTCTTTGATCCTGATGAATATGCCAATGCACAAACGGATGAAAATCCGATAGAATCTAAACAGCAACAAAATCAAGAAAATGAAGCACCAAAGAAAAAACCAAGTTTAAGAATTTTGGATTAAAAACTTACAGGAGAGTTGAATGGCTTTTGATTTAGTACAATATTTTGTTGAGCAGACCAAAATTCAAAAGCCTCAGTTGTTGAAACAGTATCCAGCTGAACAACGGCATGAATATTTCAATGAATTAAATATCTTAGCTTTAGGTAAACTCATCAGCCTATGGCGTAAAGACGAAAAAAAAATATACCAAGAAGTTCATGCCGCTGACCAACTTTATATTCAAGAAGTCGCACGGCATTTGACGACATCTCAACATAATCAGTCTACGCTGTCTCATCAAGAACTTGAAACCGCGACATCAGAGATTTTGACCTTACAGCTTAATGAACTTAAACAACTTGATGTAACAGGTCATTATCAACTACAAGGCATGAATGAATTACTTCAGGGTCAAGTTGAACATCTCTCTGGTAAAGCAAAAGATTGGGTTTGGCTAACAAATAACCTAAATGAGTTGATTGGTTCTCAACCTGTCATTCAAGAAGAGATATCATTAGACCAAACGATGAAGGAGTTTCATGACATGGTCAATCAAGTTCAACATGATCACCACGATGTTGCTGAGCCAGAAGTAGTAGCTACACCAACTTGGGCAAAAGTTTTAGAACCTGTAGTTGCGATTGCAATTCTTTGGGTGCTTTACTGTGCAGTACAAACAGTATTTGCATAAATCTGGTCATAAAAAAAGCCATCGTTAGATGGCTTTTTTTATTGCTTATTCAGCATCAACCTCAATATTCATCAAGATTTGACGTTTTTTCACTTGCTGACCAACTTGTCCTACGATTTCACCCACAACACCGTCGACATCTGACTTAATTTGCTGTTGGATTTTCATCGCTTCAAGAATCAATAATGTTTGCCCTTTAGTTACACGCTCTCCAGGTTGAGCAATGACATTTATAATTGCACCATCCATTGGGGCACGAATTTTACCATCCCCTGCCACATCGGCAGTCTCAGGTGGTAAATAGGTAATATTTTCCACCATGACGTTGCCATTCGCGCGATCTAAATAAACAAAATTACCATCAAGAACATAGTCGATTCGACGTCGAATTCCATTAATGCTATAAATCAATTGCTGTGTATTTTGCGCTACAACCTCAATCGACTGGCTTTCACCACAGGTTTCAACACTCACTGAACGACCATCACGATGCACAATGAGATCTAACTTTTGATCATCATATCGAAGTTTCAGTGGTAATGCTGAAGAAACTCCTGTGTTCCAATCTGTTTGCGCAGATGCATTTGTCAACAACGCTGCAACCAATGCTAAGCTTTCTAAATTTAGACTCTGCTTATTCAAACTCACATCACTTTGGAAATGCTGTTGAATAAAACCAGTGTTCACATCACCTTCCACCACAAGTGGATGACGTAATAAGTTAACTAAAAACTCCTTATTACTGTTTACACCTAACAGTACAGAATCATTTACGGCACGAGCAAGTAAACGGATCGCATCAGTACGAGTTTTACCATGTACGATGATTTTAGCCACCATTGGATCGTAGAATGGGCTAACTTCATCAGTTGGCATCATGCCGTGGTCGATACGTACGCCTTCTAAATCTGCAGGTTGCCAACGCAAGATTTTACCTGTTTGTGGTAAGAAGTCTTGGCGTGGATCTTCTGCATATAAACGCACTTCAATCGCATGACCATTCATGGTCAATTCTTCTTGTTTAAGCGGTAAAGTTTCACCGTTTGCGACACGAAGTTGCCATTCAACAAGATCAAGACCTGTGATCATTTCTGTTACAGGATGCTCAACTTGTAGACGCGTATTCATCTCTAAGAAATAGAATTCACCTGATTGATCTAGTAAGAATTCAACCGTACCTGCACCCACATAGTTACAAGCTTTGGCTGCGGCAACTGCGGCATCACCCATGGCTTGACGTGTTTCTTGTGTCAATACTGGACATGGTGCTTCTTCAACCACTTTTTGGTGACGACGTTGAATCGAGCAATCACGTTCAAATAAATACACGTAGTTGCCATGTGTATCACCAAAGACTTGGATTTCTACATGGCGAGGCGCAATCACTGCTTTCTCGATAATCAGCTCACCCGAACCGAACGCATTTTCTGCTTCAGAACGGGCAGTTTTTAACGCTTCAAGCAAATCAGCTTCTTGATGTACAAGACGCATACCACGTCCACCACCACCTGCTGATGCTTTCACCATCAATGGGAAACCTACTTTTTTCGCTTGATCTGCTAAAAAGTCGATGTCTTGTTGGTCGCCTTCATAACCCGGTACACATGGTACGCCTGCTTCAATCATGGCGATTTTAGACAAACGCTTACTACCCATGAGCTCAATCGCACCTGCTGGCGGACCGATAAAGGTAATGCCGTTTTCTGCACATGCTGCGGCAAAGTCAGTATTTTCTGATAAGAAACCATAACCCGGATGCACAGCATCTGCGCCCGTTTTCTTACACGCTTCGATAATATTTGGAATCGATAAATAAGATTCTGATACTTTTGAAGGGCCAATATAAACCGCCTCATCTGCTACTTGTACATGACGCGCATTTTTGTCGGCATCAGAATACACAGCAACGGTTTCGTAACCTAAGGCTTTTGCTGTACGCATCACACGAGCAGCAATTTCACCACGGTTTGCAACTAATACTTTTGTAAACGCCATAGTTCCACCAATATTCTTTAGGCTCCCCTTTAATTTCGGGGAGCGTATCCTTTTTAATTCACATTCATACAGGCGTTGGAATGTGGTTTATTCTGCCCAGCTTGGCTGACGTTTTTGGATAAACGCCATAGTACCTTCCATGCCTTCTGCACTTGCAACTGCTTCTGCGAATTGGCGTGCTGCATCATCTAATAACGGTCCCAATTCTTCTTTGGTGGTACGATGTAATAATGCTTTGGTTGCACGAGATGCCAATGGCGCACAGCGTTTAATTTGGGTAATGGTTTCTTCAAGTGCCGATGCAAGTTCAACTTCATCTGCAACTACTTGATGCACAATCCCCACCTCTAATGCGGTTTGACCTTTAAAACGCATACCTAAAAGTGCCAAACGACGTGCTTGAGTTAAGCCAACACGTGTCACCACAAACGGTGCGATTTGTGCCGGTAAAATCCCTAGACCAGTTTCAGGTAAACCAAATTGTGCTTCTGCATGAGCGATGGCTACATCAGAGACACATGCCAAACCAAAACCACCGCCAAGTACCGCACCTTCAAGTACAGCAACTACGGTTTGTGGTGCTTGATCCACTTGCTCAATCATTGCACCAAAGGTACGGTTAAAATTGGTATAAGGTGTGTTATTACCCACTTCCATGGCTTTAGCACGGATACCTGCCATATCTTTGATGTTTCCACCAGCACAGAAATGACCACCTTTACCACGCAAAATTACAGCACGTACAGACACATCATCTTTAATTGCTGTAAATACAGCCTGAATCGATTCCACCATTTTTAGGCTCATGGCATTACGGCTTTCAGGATGGTTTAACCATAACGTTAAAATGCCACCGTCTTGCTCTAGGATGATGCTGCCATCAACCTCTAAATTGGCAATTGAACTTGATAATGTCATATCAGATCTCCTGCTTATTTTTTCTTACCAGGAAGGATGTCCATCATCTTACAGATAATCCCAAGCATGATTTCGTCTGCACCACCACCGATCGATACTAAACGACCATCACGGTAGAATTGGGCAGCTGGGTTATCAGCCATAAAGCCATTACCACCCCAGAACTGTAAGCAGCTATCTGCAACTTCACGCGTTAAACGACCCGCTTTCAGTTTTGCCATAGATGCCATTTGCGTTACGTTTTCACCTTCGATATGCAATTGGCAAGCACGATAGGTTAATGCTTTCAGCGCTTCAATCTCAGTCATTAACTCAGCAAAACGGAAATGGATATATTGGTTATCAATTAACGGCTGACCAAATGTCGTACGCTCTTTAGTGTACTGAATTGTTTTTTCGATACATTGCAACATACCACCCATTGCATTAGCTGCACCCCACATACGCTCTTCTTGGAACTGAAGCATTTGCATCATAAAGCCCATGCCTTCTTGACCCACTAAGTTACGCTGTGGAACACGTACGTTGTCAAAGAACACCTGTGCAGTGGTACTTGAGCGCATACCTAATTTGTCTAATGGCTCAGAGAATGTAATACCCGGTGTATTCGCAGGAACCACAATCATTGACTTGTTAAAGTGTGGTTTACCATCAGATGTATTCGCTAACAAACAGAAGAAGTCTGCTTGTAGAGAGTTTGTGATCCACATTTTATGACCATTGATGATGTAGTCATCACCATCTTTAGTTGCTGTGGTTTTTAGTGCTGCAACGTCAGAACCTGCTTGAACCTCAGATACCGCAATCGCTGCAACTTTTTCACCTGCAACTGCTGGCGTTAAAAACTCATCACGTAATTCTTTAGAACCAAAACGTGCAATTGCAGGTGTTGCCATATCCGTTTGTACACCCATCGCAAGTGCAACACCACCGACATTGATGCGACCTAATTCTTCTGCAACAACAAGGTTATAAGAATAATCTAATGCTAAACCACCGTTTTCTTCAGGTTTACAGATACCCAATAAACCCAAATCACCCATTTTTTTGAATACTTCGTGGATTGGGAAACGACCTGCTTTTTCCCATTCTGCTGTATATGGGTTAATTTCGTTTTCTACAAATTGACGTGTTGTACGGCGTAGCGCTTCATGCTCTTCAGTAAATTTCATTTTTTATGTCCTTTAATTTCAATATTTGTTTTTAATCTTTAATCCCTCCCAACCTTCCTTTGAAAAAGGGAGGAGCTTTCTCACTTCATTTAAGAAAGCTATTTCCTCTCCTCTTAGGAGAGGGTTAGGATGAGGTAATAAAAGTTAGAATCTTGGTACACCAAAACGTGTTGGATTCAATTCACGTGCTTGTGATTCATTAATGGTTTGCAATAAGAAAATCAGCAATTTACGTGTATCACGTGGGTCGATAATGCCATCATCATGCAACATTGCAGTATTAAATAGCGCTGTAGATTGTGACTCTAATTTCATTGCTGTTGATTGCTCTAAGAAGTCCAACATTTGCTCATTTGGCTCCATGCCAGATTCACGTTGTTTCGCTTCCGCAACAATACGAAGAACTTTACCAGCTTGCGCACCACCCATTACCGCAACACGTGAGTTCGGCCATGAGAAGATAAATTGTGGGCCAAGTGGACGACCACACATTGCATAGTTACCTGCACCGTATGAACCATGTGCAATGATCGAAATCTTCGGCACTGTACAATTGGCAACAGCTTGGATCAGTTTAGAACCATGTTTAATGATGCCGTTTTGTTCTGCATCTGTCCCTACCATAAAGCCTGTGGTGTTATGCAGGAATAAAATTGGGCGTTTAGTTTGTTCACATAATTGAATAAACTGCGCTGCTTTTGCTGCACCTTGTGGCGTAATCGGGCCATTATTAGTAATGATGCCTAAGTGCATACCACCAATTTGCGACCAACCACATACCGTATGTGAGTCATACTCATTTTTAAATTCGAAGAAATCAGAATCATCAACAATACGTGCAATGATTTCTTTCATATCAAGTGGCTGCTTGGTATCAGATGGAATAATACCTAACAATTCTTCTGCTGAATAACGTGGTTCTTTGTATTCTTGTGTTTCAAGTTTAACTTGTTCTTTCCAGTTTAAATGCTTAAAGATTTCACGTGCGATACGGATACCATCAGCGTCATTTTCTGCTAAGTATTCTGCTGTACCTGCCACTTGTGCGTGCATTTCTGCACCACCTAATTCTTCAGCAGTCGCAACTTCACCTGTTGCAGCCAATAATAATGGTGGACCTGCAAGCAACATTTCAGTTTGCTTACGAACCGTAATTACATAATCAGATAAACCCGGTTGGTATGCTCCACCTGCTGTTGCGTTACCATGGACTACAGAGATTTGTGGAATCCCTTTTGCAGATAAACGTGCTTGGTTGGCAAATGTTGTACCACCCGCAGTAAATACTTCTGCTGCGTAGTTTAAGTTTGCACCACCACTTTCTGCCAAAGTAATGATTGGTAATTTTTGCTCTAAAGCAATTTGGTGTAGACGTAAGCTTTTGTGTACGCCCATTGGTGCAATCGTACCACCCTTGATTGCGCTGTTATTTGCAGCAACCATCACACGTGTACCGTTTACAAAACCAATCCCTGCAATGATCCCACCACCTGCTTCTGAACCATCTTTATCATCATGCATCTTGTAACCCACAAGACCACATAACTCTACAAATGGAGAATCTGCATCTAACAATAAACGTACACGTTCATGCGGTAAGATTTTACCTTTTTTATCAAACTTTGGCTTTGCTTTATATGAGCGATCTAATGCGCTTTGTTGAATAGCACGAATTTCTGCGAGTTGCTCAAGTAGTTTGGCTTTATTCTGTTCAAATACTTCACTTCCTACTGCAACTTCGGACTGAATCACCGCCATACAGTTTCCTCCTTGTAATCTGAATTACTTTTTGTCTTCTTTTTTCTTTAATACTTCTGGAATAAATGCACGGTGAAAGCCGTTATACGACTCACTATTATTCGCAGTCGATAATGGGAATACGCGTGTACCTTGTGAAGCAGCACCATCAATACGTACTGTCATCCCTGAAACAAAGTTGGCCGCTTCAGAGAGTAAATACACAATCGCTGAAGATACTTCCGATTCTGTTCCCATGCGTTGTAAAGGCACATTGCTTGAAAGATTAGGGATAATAAATTCCGCCACTGGGCCTGAATAAGTATCCATCCCTGATGAGATAATCCAACCCGGTGCCACGCAGTTTACACGCACACCTGATTTACCCCATTCCACCGCAGCCGTTTTAGTCAAGTTATCTACACCCGAACGTGCTGCACCTGAATGACCCATGCCCGGCATACCGCCCCACATATCTGCTGCCATATTGACGATGGCTCCACCATTTTTTGCCATCCACTGGTTATAGGCTTCACGCATAAGATAGAAGGTCGAATGTAAGTTATTACGGATGACAGCATCAAAACCATTGGCAGAAATACTTTCTAATGTTGATGGGAACTGACCACCTGCATTATTGACTAAACCATCGATGCGACCGAACTTTTCGATCACCTCCGCAATCATGTTTTTCACTTGTACTTCTTCGCGGTTATCACACACGATGCCATGTGCGTGACCACCGTCTTCAGTGATTTCAGCAATCACATTTTCAATTTTTTCGATCTTACGACCTGTAATCACCACTTGCGCACCAAGTGATGCAAGCTCATGCGCCGTACAACGACCAATGCCCGAGCCACCACCTGTGACAATCACGACTTTGCCAGCAAATGCATCATTTCTAAATATCGACTGATAACCCATTACTTACACTTCCATATATGAATCAATTGTTTTTTTTATTTTGCTTGGGCATCAGATGATGCCCGTACGCTGGCTTACAATAAATTTGCAGGAACTTTTACCGGTATATCTAATAATTGTTGTGCAAATGCTTTGCCTTGTGGATCAATACGTAAGCTCGCAACACCACCACCACCAAGCGCATCAATTAACAAGAAGTTAAGTGCATTTAAGCCCGGCAATTCATAGCGACGTACTTCGCCACCATTACCACCTTCAAACACATGCTTCATATATTCCGCAACATTCGCTTCAGTTAAAGATGCACGAATCCAAGGTAAAAATTCTGGTTTACGTGCAAGTACACCGATGTTGCTGTAGTTACCTTTATCACCACTACGTGCATGTGCAACTTGTACTAAAGGCACTTCAACTTCATTACCTGTTAAAGTTGCCACTTCACCTGCTGGAATGGTTGGGATTTCTTGTGGTGCTTCACCATGCGGAACATCAACTTTATGACGCTCGCCATTGATATCCACTTCGATATTTAATTTCGATTTTTCTACCAAGAACGAGAATAATTTAATTACTGGAGATGGTTTTGGACGCCCCCCCACAATCCCTGTTAATGCAGGTGCCATACCTGTAGAAGCTTGTGCAATTTCAGAAGCAAAGAACATACATGCTTCTTTAAACATATGTTTAACTGCAATTTTCACCACAACTTCACGTGGATTTTGCACACGTCGGTTTGCACCATAGGTTGTTTCCGTACCTAAAATCTCAATAGATTTTTCAGTAAATGGTGGAATTGAACGAAGCGCCATTACACGCTCAACTTTATTTAAAATTGCATTAGAAACGGCATAAGCTTTTTCTTCTGCATCTTGGCCTGCAAGTAAGAAGCTCACTAGAACACGGTTACCATCAGGATAGGTCGTGCTTACCTTGTAGTGCTGTGTCGGTGCTTTACCTTTTGCACCTGTAACCAATACACGGTGCTCGCCTACTTGCTCAAGTTTTACTTGGCTAAAGTCAGCAGTTACATCAGGCAATAAATAAGCTTGTGGATGACCAATTTCATACACAATTTGCTCGCCCACAGTACCTGTAGAAACTAAACCACCTGTACCATTTGGTTTAGTGACGATAAATGATGAATCTGCTTTCACTTCAACAATTGGGAAGCCCATGTTGTCAAAGCCTTCAACCAAACGCCAATCTGTGAAGTTACCTCCAGTACACTGTGCACCACACTCAATCACGTGACCTGCAAGCGCCGCTTGTGCCAATTTATCGTAATCGCTTAAATCCCATTTGTATTCGTGCAATAAAGGCCCAATCACCACAGCCGAATCCACCACTCGACCTGTGATCACAATGTCTGCACCTAAATCCAGAGCATCACGAATCCCTACAGCACCCAAATAAGCATTACTACTTGCGACATGTGGAGGAAGATCCTCACCATTAAACATTTCTTTTATATTTTGTTTTTGAAGTTCAACGTGCTGATCCATTAAATCATCACCAAGTACCACCGCAACTTTCAAATCTAAACCAGCATTTTTGATCACTTCTTGAAGTGCATCACGGCATGCCAATGGATTTACACCGCCAGCATTACTTACAACTTTGATTTTCTTGTCCGCAATTTTTTTGATGAGCGGTGTCATAACACGACTAACAAAGTCCAATGCATATCCATGAGAAGGATCTTTCATTTTGGCTTTTGCCATGATAGACATGGTGATTTCTGAAAGATAATCAAATACTAAATAGTTAATATCCGACATGTGTACCAATTGAAATGCAGCTGTGTTGGTATCTCCCCAGAAACCTGAAGCACAGCCAATTTTTACAATTTTTTGTTCGTCCTGAATATTTGTCATAACCATCTCATTATTCTGTTTAGAATTTGAGCTTAATCTACCAAGCAAGCGCTTGGTTTGTAAAGTGCAAAATGTTATTATTATTTGCAAATCTGCTTATTGCGCTAAAATTTGCATGGAAGCAACGCGTTTAGAAAACAAAATAGGATAAAATAACAAGATGATCGCGACCTCTATTGACCAAATTCAACCAATAGCCTGCTTTGACGATACACCACGTGGTCGTTTACTTTTGGGGGCAGCTTATTTATTCCATAAACAAGGTTATGCCAAAACCACTGTTCGTGAACTCGCTCAGTTTATTGGTATCCAATCTGGAAGTTTATTTCATCATTTCAAAACCAAAGACGATATTTTGGCACATGTGATGGAACAAACCATCATTTACAATCACGCTTGCCTTGAAAGTGCCATATCCACTTCAGACCATCCAGAGCAACAACTCAAGGCTCTGATTAAAGCTGAACTCGATGCGATCTCTGGGGATACAGGTTCCGCTATGGCTGTATTGGTCTATGAATGGTTTTCACTTTCTGAGGAAAATCAGAAGAAACTATTAAAATTAAGAAATGATTATGAAGAGATATGGCTGAGTGTCATCAAGGTATTACATGACAAAGGCAAAATTAAGCACGATCCTTTTATCTGGCGAAGACTGATTGGTGGGTCAATCGCTTGGACCGTAACTTGGTACAATCCAGAAGGGAAAATGTCACTTGATGAGTTAACCAATATCGTCTGGGATATGGCAATGAATGCTTAACTTTATATCTGATCAATTAAAAAAGGTGGCTTTAGCCACCTTTTTATTTCTTTTAGAAGCCCAGCTGTCGACTTGCCAAATCTTTCATAATTTCCTCAGCTCCACCGCCTATCATATTCACTTTAACTTCGCGATATATACGTTCAGATTTCATGCCACGCATAAAGCCCATGCCGCCTAGTGTTTGAACGGCTGCATCAGCACAGAATTGCATAGTTTGCGTTGCTACGTTTTTGAGCATACAAATTTGTGCAATCATTTCATTCCCCTGAAGTTCAGGACGACCCATTTTATATGCCGTATCTTCAAGTAAAGCGCGAGTCGTTTGTAAACGTGTTGCCATATCTACCAATTTATGACGAACCACTTGGTGATCAACCAAACGCTTACCAAAAGTACGTCGCTGTTGAGCCCAATCTAAAGCTTCTTCATAACAAACTTTTGCATAACCATAACTACTCGCAGCCAAGAAAAATCGTTCCATATTGAAATTATTCATGATAACAAAGAAGCCCATATTCTCAGGACCAATCAAATTTTTTGCAGGCACTTTAACTTGATCGAAGTGCAAATGAGCTGTATCAGATGCCCACCATCCCATTTTATCTAACTTCGTTTTTGTAATACCTGGCGTATGAGCATCAATCAGTAGCATTGAGATACCATTGGGTCCCTTTCCTTCAGGATCAGTTCGAACGGCAACAGTATAGTAATCAGCACGAATACCAGAAGTAATAAATGTTTTTTCGCCACTGACTACATAGTAATCACCTTCTTTTACTGCTTTTGTTTTAAGTGCTGCAACATCAGACCCCCCTCCCGGTTCTGTTATTGCTAATGCCGAAATCTTCTCACCTGATAAGATTTGTGGCAAAACCTCTGCTTTAACATCTTCACTTGCAAAGCTATTGATTGGCGGTGCACCGATCATATGTGAAAGTAAGGAAGCGATTAACCCACCTGATGCCGCCTTTGCCAACTCCACACATCCCAATAAAGTATAGAATGCATCTGTATCAGGGATACCCCCGTATTTTTCATCAAAACCTGATGCCATCAATCCAACTTCTGCAGCTTTTTTGTAGAGTTCTCGTGGAAAAGTTTCAGCTTCGTCCCACTCATTTACATAGGGAATAATTTCTTTTTCTACAAATTTTTTTACTGCATCGGCAAATGCAAAGTGTTCATCTGTGTAATAGATCGGATTGTATTGCATCAACTATGTCCCTGAAATTATTTAAATCCTCATAGGCATACTGACATTTATTGTTGTTTTTTTAATTGCAAGAATCATCAATCTTTTGGCATAAATTAACTGAATGGAGCTTCTTATTTAAGTTAAAAGGATTTAATTATTTTCAAATTCAATTTTTATATATATAAAAAAACACCCCCTTCGAATGAAGGGGGTGTTTAGAATAATGAGCTGGCGATGACTTACTCTCACATGGGTAACCCCA
>NZ_JBWYIZ010000017.1:0-47675 GCF_056779995.1 Acinetobacter sp. ANC_7504
GTAAGTCATCGCCAGCTCATTATTCTAAACACCCCCTTCATTCGAAGGGGGTGTTTTTTTATATATATAAAAATTGAATTTGAAAATAATTTAAGTAGATATCGCGAAATTTTCGGATTTAATCTAATATTTAATGTACTGCTGAAATTTTCTCTAAAAAATACTTTGTTCTTTCATGTCGCTCTTGTGGCTTATTAAAGAAGTCATCAGTCGGGCAATCTTCTAGAATTTTGCCTCGATCCATAAATATCACTCGATCTGAAACTTTTTTTGCAAATCCCATTTCATGCGTAACACACATCATCGTCATGCCTTCTTTTGCAAGTTGGCTCATGACTTCAAGCACTTCACCGACCATTTCAGGATCTAATGCGGAAGTGGGTTCATCAAAAAGCATACAGACTGGGTCCATACAAAGACCACGTGCAATCGCGACACGTTGTTGTTGACCACCTGATAATTGTCCTGGAAATTTATCTTTGTGTGCTGTCAAACCCACTCGATCCAAATATTGTAAGGCCTTTATTTTAGCTTCTTCAGTTGAGCGATTAAGTACTTTGATTTGTCCTATTGTTAGGTTATCTAACACAGTCATATGAGGAAATAGTTCAAAATGTTGAAATACCATACCTACTCTAGATCTGAATTTTGCTAGATTCGTTTTAGAGTCTTTTAAAGCGGTACCATCAACGATAATATTTCCTTGTTGAAAAGGTTCTAAAGCATTCACTGTCTTAATAAGTGTAGATTTACCTGAGCCAGATGGACCGCATACAACGACAACTTCACCTTTGTTGATAGTGGTTGAGCATTCGCTAAGTACCTGAAAATCTCCATACCATTTGGATACATCTTGAATTTTAATCATTGGCATTTTGATTCTCCTTATCGAATAATGGCTATTTTTTGATGTAAGCGTTTAACTAGTCGTGAAAGTGCAAATGAAATGACAAAATACACGACAGCAACAACTAGATAGAAAACGGCTTTGGTTTCCGAACCATAGGTATTAGCTAAAGTATTTGCATTGCCTAAGAAATCTGGTGCACTGATGACATAAACCAAAGAAACATCTTGAAAAAGAACAATGGATTGCGTCAATATCACGGGTAACATATTTCTAAAAGCTTGGGGTAAAACTACGTATGACATTGTCTGGCGATAATTAAAACCCAAGGCGTAACCTGCATTCACTTGTCCTTTAGAAACTGATTGAATGCCAGAACGGACAATTTCTGAAAAAAAAGCAGCCTCAAAAATGGCGAAGGTTACTACACTTGAAAATAAAGGTCCCCAATAGGTGTGATATTGGAAATCGAAAAACTTAGGAAGTAAAAAGTAAAAGATAAAAATAACTTGAATGAGGGGAACACCTCGAAAAAAGTCGACATAAAATTTTGCAAATCCACTGGCAATTTTATTATTCGATAGACGCATCATCGCGATTGGTGTACCAAGAAGAATCCCACCAATAATCGAAAGAATGGTTACTGTAACTGTAAATTTAAAACCAGCGATCAAACTTGCAACGACATCGGGATGAGTTAGAACACTAAAGTCCATTTTATTTACCTCCCGAACCTAGACCTGGTACAGCCATTCGTTTCTCAATCCATGCCATCAGGTATTTAATTGAATAAGTGATGATGAGGTAAACAGGTGTTGAAAGAATTAAAATGACCACGTCTTGAGAGGTTTCTTCTCGCATTGTTTTGGTATAGGCAAAAAAATTCAAAACACTTAAGGCAAAAAGCACGGCTGAATTTTTAAATACATTCATTGCTTCTGATGTTAGTGTTGGCCAAACGATTCGATAAGCCACTGGCAGAATGACATAACGATAACTTTGGTTTAAATTTAAACCGATCGCATAAGCTGCATTTTTTTGACCTTGTGAAACGGTATTAATACCTGCTCGAACCTGCTCAGCAATCCTTGCAGCGGTATATAGACCCAGCGCAAATACACCAATAATTGCTGGATTATTATTTAAAATATTTTGCCACCATCCGCCAGAAACCATTTCACCACTTCCAGTACTCATACTCAATGGTAGAAGTTGAGGGAAAACGAATGCCCAGAAAAATAATTGAACAATTAAGGGTATATTTCTGAACAACTCTACATAACAAGTCCCAATGAATGAAAGTAACTTATTGGGTAATGTACGCATAATGCCAATAAGTGAACCAAGTATAAATGCGATGAAAAAGGCAATGACAGCAGTCCAGATCATGGTCCAAATACCTGATCCAAGTATCTGTAACCAAGTCGGTGCATCAGCAACAGCTGAATAACTTGAACCTCCAATCGCACTACAGATAGATTCAGCCCAATCTTTTTTATCAACGCCATATTCGTTGGATGCCAAGCAAAATGACGTCCAATTTAAAGAACCAACAGCCATTGAAATTCCCTGCAATGGTTATGAGAAAAAAGGGCTTAAGTGTTTCTATTTAAGCCCTCATAATTTTTGTTATTTAATCCCTGCATCATTCGGAGATGCTTTTAATTTTTTAAATGAGCTACTCATAGGCATGTTTAGATTGATATTGCGTGGTGGAATAGGTGATAAGAACCATTTTTTATAAAGGGTATCCATTTGACCATTTTTCCACATTCCAGTTACCACACGATCTGCAATCGCTTTAAACTTGGCATCGCCTTTAGGCAGCATAATTCCGTAAGGTTCTGACGAAAGGACTGGACCTACAATTTTAAAATCTTGAGGTTTTGATGATTTGGCAATGAGCCCTGCAAGAATATTGTCATCCATAACAAATGCAGCTGCACGACCCGAAGCGACCATTGCAAAAGAATCAGCATGATCTTTACCATAGACATTGGTAACTTTTATTTTTTCTCCTCGTGCACCCATTTTGATGTATTTATCCGAGGTTGTTCCTTGCGTTGTGGCAACGGCTTTACCATTTAAATCTCCTAAATCTTTGAAAGGCGCTGAAGCTTTGACTGCCATACGTACTTCAGTGGCAAAGTAATTTGTAGAGAAGTTGACTTGCTGTTGTCGCTGAACAGAATTAGTTGTTGTGCCGCATTCCATATCAATGTTTCCAGCGAGCATTTCAGGAATTCGCGTGGAAGAAGTAACCGCTTTATATTCAACTTTTAAGTTGGGGAGTTTTAACTCTTTTTTTAATTCGTGGGCTACGTTATTACAGATATCGATGGCATACCCCATAGGTTTACCACCAACAATATATGAGATTGGATCAGAAGATTCACGATACCCGATGATCACTTTTCCATTTTTTTTGATTTTCGCAATGGTGTCAGTAGCATTGGCTTGACTCATTGTTCCACCAGCGATGATGAAGCCTAATGCGCTGAGAAGGACTTTACCAGATAGACTTTTCATCAAGAGATCTCCATGTCTTTTAATATATCGTTCTTATAATTTTGACAGTTCTCAAATTTGGTTGAAATCTATTCAAAATAAGCTATTAATTATTTTTATACTTTCTATGAGAATAAGTAAAGAATAAAAAATACTCGAAATTCAAATGAATTTAGATTTTTTGATTAACGCGAAACAAATCATGAGCTTATAAAACCTTGATCATGAGTAAGTGGTTTATTTTTAATCAATCATAACTGCAGATAACGCTAAAAAATTATTTTTTTAATTTAAACTTGAGTGCTCATATTTTTTTGAATATTAATTAAAAAAAAGTCATTGAATTATAATGTATTTTACCCTTATTTGTTATTAAAAATTAAGACTAATTGATTAACCTAACACTTGAAACTTATGTTATAAGAATTGTAGGCATGATTATTGCTTAAATAATAACGATGTTAGGGGGTAATGATTAATGAAATTAGCGTTAGGACTAAAAGTATCCAATTCTTTGTCTTTGACACCCCAACTCCAACAAGCGATCCGACTTTTACAATTATCCAGCTTAGAGTTGGAGCAAGAAGTTCAATTGCAGTTGGATAGTAATCCCTTACTTGAGAAGGTGGAAGACGATTCCCCAATGCAAAGTTTGGAGGAGTTGAATCAGGAGCAGTCTGCTAGTGATCTTACTCGAGAATTAAATGCAGATCATTTACCAAATGATTTACCTGTAGATACGGAATGGGATGATGTCTATACCCATCAATCATCATCAATGGAATTACCAGAATATGAAGAACGTGAGGATAATCGTTCAATTCAAAATACACTGAAAGATCATATTTTAGAGCAAGTTAATCTCCTAAATTTCTCCCAAACTGATCTTTTGATTGCCTATTGCATCGTAGATGGTTTGGATGAAAAAGGCTTTTTAGATGAGAGCGTTGAAGAAATTCACCACGCAGTGCTGACTTTACTCGCACAGATGGATATTGAAGAAGATGTTGAGATTGATGAAATTTTAGTGGTGTTGAAACATATACAAAGACTAGAGCCGATTGGCGTTGGTTCACGCAATCTTGTGGAATGCTTATATGTTCAGCTTCAAGTATTGCCTAATACCTTACCTTGCCGTAATGACGCGTTATTGTTATTGCAGCATTATGAATTATTGATTGCCAATGACCTAAATAAATTACTGAAGCAAACAGGTTTTAAACTTGAACAGTTAAAAGCAGCAATACAACTTTTAAAATCATTACAACCCTATCCAGGTCTAATTTTTGAGAATAAAGAATCTGATTACCAGGTACCTGATGTGGTGGTGGCAAAGAAAAATGACAGTTGGCATGTGCACTTAAATCCGGATATTTTGCCAAAATTACGTATCAACCCTTATTACGCAAATATGATTCGTCGAGCTGATCAAAGTGCAGATAATCAATACTTACGCAATCAAATGCTTGATGCTAAAAATTTTATTAAAAGTGTAGATGAGCGCCATAAAACGCTTTTAAAAGTAGCGACATGTATTGTTCAGCATCAACGAGATTTTTTAGAGTTGGGTGCTGAAGGAATGAAACCTTTGGTGTTGAGAGATGTGGCGGAGGAGGTTGAGTTACATGAATCAACAGTATCTCGTGTAACGACCAATAAATATTTGCTTACTCCGAGAGGGTTGTTTGAACTTAAATATTTTTTCTCAAGCCATGTTGGAACAACGTCAGGTGGTGAAGCGTCTTCAACTGCGATCCGAGCAAAAATTAAAAAGTTGATTGCTGAAGAGAACCCAAGAAAACCATTATCTGATAATAGTTTAGCTAAGTTGTTAAATGAGGATGGTATCGATGTTGCACGTCGTACAGTCGCAAAATATCGTGAATCGTTACATATTCCTGCATCATCCGATCGAAAAGTCTTGATCTGAAATTTGAAGTGTGATTATTCTAGAGGTTCATTATGACGAAATAATGAATCTCTTTTTTTTAGTTACACGAGGTTTAGCCAGCATGATTTCATGACTTAAATTTGCAGAATAATTCTATGTTGAATGTTCTGTCATGCAATCACATGGCTTAACTCAATCAAATCCTTTAGAAGGAGAGGGATAGGATTATGCAAATAACAATTCGTGGACATCATTTAAGTATTACTCCTGCAATAGAAGAGAATATTCGTTGTAAATTCGCCGAAATGACCAAGCACCTTGATCAGGTCAATAGTATGCAGGTGAAACTCACAAAGGATCACCAAGTCGATAAGCGTTCGAAAAAAGGAAGCTCGAATCATATCGCTGAAGCAATCGTGCGTTTACCCGGCGTCGAACTTTTTGCTCAAGCATCTGGCGATGATATGTATGCATCAATTAAAAAATTAACTGAGAAAATAAAAAGACAGTTAATGCGATATCGTAAAATGCAAATGGCTTTTCAGCCGCTGCCTATATGACGGTCTGTAGCTGAAAATAAAAAAAGAGGTATATTGCCTCTTTTTTTTATAGATAAATTGTATAGCAGATGAATTCATTGAATGAGTTATAGTAAAATAATCCGTTTTTACACAATCGATCGTCCCATGAGAGGTCTTTGCAATGAATAGTGAACAGCTCACTGAAATCTTAAAAGCTGCTTTCCCTTCTGCTGATGTTGCTGTAAGTGGACAAGGTGGGAAATTTGACCTCCGTATTGTAGATGATCTGTTTGAAGGTAAAAGAACAGTTGCTCGTCAACAAGCAGTTTATGCTCCTCTTAACGAATATATTAAAAGTGGTGCAGTTCACGCTGTAACCATACGCGCAATGACAAAAGAAGAATGGCGCAAAGCTAGTCTTTTCGGAGCTTAAGGAATAAATGGATAAATTTCTAATCACTGGTGGTAAAAGACTAGAAGGCGAAGTTCGCATCTCTGGTGCAAAAAATGCTGCATTGCCACTTTTAGCAGCAATGATTCTTGCTGAAACACCAATTACGCTCAGAAATGTACCCAAGCTTAAAGATGTTCATACGCTTGTAAAATTAATTGCAGGTCTTGGGATTACCATGAAGTATGAAGGTGACACTGTTGTCGCTGATACTTCAACCCTTGATAATCAATTTGCACCATATGAACTCGTAAAGACTATGCGAGCGTCTATTTTGGTGCTTGGCCCATTGCTGGCGCGCTACGGTAGTGCAAAAGTATCTTTACCTGGTGGTTGTGCTATTGGCTCACGTCCTGTTGACCAGCATTTAAAAGCATTAGAAGCTTTAGGTGCGGAAATTGAAGTGGAAGCAGGCTATGTCAATGCAAAAGTTGATGGTCGCTTAAAAGGCGGTGAAGTTGTTTTCGATATGGTCACTGTAGGTGGGACAGAAAACATCCTCATGGCTGCTGTTTTAGCAGAAGGTGTTACTACCATCCGTAATGCGGCTCGTGAACCTGAAATCACTGATCTTGCACAAATGCTCATTAAGATGGGTGCGAAGATTGAAGGTTTAGATACGGATACATTAATCGTCACTGGTGTAGAAAGTTTGCATGGTTGTGAGTATTCAGTTGTTGCTGACCGTATTGAAACAGGATCTTATTTAGCGGCTGCTGCTATTACGGGTGGACGAGTTAAAACGACACATACAGATCCATTGCTGATGGAATCAGTGTTGGATAAATTTGAAGAAATGGGTGCAGAAGTTACGCGCGGTGATGATTGGATCGAACTCGATATGATGGGTAAGCGTCCTAAGGCTGTTAGTTTCCGTACATTGCCTCATCCAGATTTTCCAACAGATATGCAAGCACAATTGATGGCGGTCAATGCAATCGGTCGTGGGTTTGCAACAATTTCAGAAACGATTTTTGAAAACCGTTTTATGCATGTACCTGAATTGTCACGTATGGGCGCTAATATTCAGGTTGAAGGTAATGATGCAGTTGTAACAGGAGTTGAAAAACTTTCAGCTGCACCTGTTATGGCAACAGATTTGCGTGCTTCATTTTCTTTAGTTTTGGCTGCTTTAGCTGCTGAAGGAGAGACTTTAATTGACCGTATTTATCACATTGATCGCGGTTATGAAGATGTTGAAGCAAAATTACAAGGTTTAGGTGCCCAAATTAAGCGAGTGAGCGAGTAAGTTAATGAGCGATATGAGAAACGATGATCCTAATTTTGACGTAATGGGCAATTTTGATCATGGTTTAACCTTAGCATTGAGTAAAGGTCGTATTTTAAAAGAGACATTGCCATTGCTAGAAACAGCAGGGATTAATCTTTTAGAAGACCCAGATAAATCGCGTAAATTAATTTTTCCTACGACGCATAAACATGTTCGAATTTTAATTTTACGTGCATCTGATGTACCAACTTATGTAGAAAATGGTGCGGCTGATATTGGTGTTGCAGGTAAAGATGTACTGATGGAACATGGTGCACAAAATGTCTATGAACCATTAGATCTTAAAATTGCAAACTGTAAGTTAATGACAGCGGGCAAAGTGGGTATGGAGCGTCCGAAAGGTCGTTTAAAGATCGCGACCAAGTACGTGAATTTGACGCGTCAATACTATGCGAGCTTAGGTGAGCAAGTTGATGTGATTAAACTTTACGGTTCGATGGAGCTTGCACCATTGGTTGGTTTGGGTGATTACATCGTCGACGTCGTGGACACAGGTAATACACTTCGCGCGAATGGCTTAGAGCCTCTTGAAGAAATCTGTAAAGTGTCTTCTCGATTGATTGTGAACAAAGCGAGCTTTAAGCGTAAGCAAGCCTTACTTAATCCGATTCTTGCACAGCTTGAAAAAGCGGTGGATGAACGAGAAAATGCAAAGCAAGTGAAAACTGCTTGAGTTTGTTGATTTTAAGAACCGCCCGAAAGGGCGGTTCTTTATTATACAAGACTGTATTTTTCTGATTTGTTCTATTAATTGAAATTGTAATTTATCTAGATTTACATATACTGGGATAAAATCAATTTCATATTCTGGATGTTTTCTAAGTTTTAAATTTATTTGATTTATCGTTAGCTTTGTATTTAGCACTTTCAAATCTGATATGAAAATATTGCATCCTTGATTCCAATCATTAAGAAATCTATTTAATTGATTATCTAAAGTAAACCGTGATAAATCTGATATTAACGAGTAAATATAGGCAGTATTGTCTTTAATTTCTTGTACTTTATGATTAAAGTCTTCTGAAGATTTTAACTCATCATAAGAGTTTTTTCTTTCAGAAATCCAATATAATAAATTAAGCTGTTCCCTATAGTTGGTGTTTAGTAAGCTGATAATTTGAAAAGAAAGTTTTGAAATTTGTTGGGAGTTAAATTGTTTTTTCCATGAAAGAAAACCAACAATAGCAACTATTGGCGTCAGTACATAAGCTGTTGTGGTAATTATGGTATTTATTCGATGCATACTTACAGCACAAATCAATGATTGACCTTGACAGTAATAAAAGTATTGAAAGAATCCACAAATAGCTAAAACAACGACATAAACACCTAAATAGTAACCGACATATTTTTCTATTTCTTTCATCTAAAACTCCCCCGAATAAAATCAAATCATGATAAGAACAGAGCTCAATAGAAAATTCAATTTAATCAAAAGTTATTTTCAATCATTTCTATCTGGGTTGCTTGAATGAAGATGCCCACAAATCAACAGAAAACAGGTAAACTAAAGCTTCCCTTTAATTTCATTGTGGATAAATTGATGCGACGTTTATCGACTCAAGATCAAAACTTCAAGCAAGACTTTGCTGACTTGCTCGCTTTTGAAACCGTGAGTGACCCAGAACTTTTAAAAACAGTAGACCAAATCATTGCCGATGTTCGTCAACATGGTGATGCTCATGTTCTCAAACTCACACAACAGTTCGATCGACATCCAGCGCATCAATTTTCAGATTTAGAACTGACACAAGAGCAACTTAAAGCTGCATTTGATCATTTAACGACTGAAGTTCGAGAAGCTTTAGAGTTGGCTGCAAATCGTGTCCGTGAATTCCATCAGGCACAAAAACAAGATGGTTGGACCTATGTTGATGCTTTGGGTAACACCTTAGGTCAAAAAGTGACGCCGCTTGACCGTGTTGGAATTTATGTGCCAGGTGGTTTGGCTTCATACCCATCATCAGTACTCATGAATGCGGTTCCTGCTCACGTCGCAGGAGTACCTGAAATTATTATGGTTGTGCCTGCACCAAATGGTGATTTAAATCCATTGGTGTTGGCAGCTGCGTATTTGGCAGGTGTCACTCGAGTTTTTACGATTGGTGGTGCACAAGCGGTTGCAGCATTGGCCTATGGTACTGAAACTATTCCAGCAGTAGATAAAATTACTGGACCGGGCAATCGTTTTGTTGCAGCAGCAAAACGCGCCGTATTTGGTCAGGTAGGTATTGATATGATTGCAGGTCCTTCAGAAATTTTAGTGTATGCTGAAGGGGACAATAATGCAGAATGGCTTGCAATGGATCTTCTGTCTCAAGCAGAGCATGATACTGTTGCTCAAGCTGTATTTATTACGCCAGACGAGCAACTGCTTCATGATGTCGCGATTGCAATTGAAGAGCACTTAAAAGCACTTCCTAAAGCAGAAATCGCACGAACTTCTATTGCTAATCGTGGTGCGCTTGTTTTAGTTAAAGACCGTGCCGAAGGTGCAGAATTGATCAACCAAGTTGCCCCTGAACACTTGATGTTATGTTTAGATGAAGCACAAGAAATGGCTGAAGGTATTCGCCATGCAGGTGCTATCTTCATGGGGCGTTATACGCCTGAAGCAATTGGTGATTACTGTGCAGGTCCGAACCATGTATTGCCAACCTCGGGTACGGCACGTTTTTCATCACCACTCGGAGTGTATGATTTCCAAAAGCGTTCAAGCTTAATCATGTGTTCAGAGGATGGCGTGAAAACCTTAGCGAAAACAGCAGATATTCTTGCACAGCAAGAAAACTTAGATGCTCACGCTCGTTCAGCACGATATCGTTATCAGTAATTTAAGCGATAAATTTAGAATGAATATTCCTCTCTAAATCTGTTTTTAAGCATTGCTTGAAATCGAAATGCAAGTGAGGTTAGGTGAAGGTAATTAAAAAATCTCTCCCTAACCTCCTTAGTCAGTGAGGGGAATTTAGAGAATTTAAAAATGAATATTACAGTAGAGCAAATGCGTTTTTGGAGTCCCGAAGTACGTGAACTAGAGCCTTATGTGCCTGGTGAACAACCCAAGATCCAAAATCTTTTAAAATTGAATACCAACGAGAACCCGTATCCACCATCTCCAAAAGTTGTAGAAGCGGTACAACAAGTTTTAGCAAATGGCGCGGATGTTTTACGTTTGTATCCTGACCCTGACGCATCGGAATTAAAGCAAGCAATTGCGAAACAGCAACATGTTCCAGTGGGACACGTGTTTGTTGGTAATGGTTCTGATGAGGTTTTAGCTCATATTTTTAAGGCATTTTTTGTTCAAGATTTGCCAATTCTTTATCCAGATATTACCTACAGTTTCTATCCTGTTTATAGCCAATTTTTTGGTGTGAAAACTCAAATTTTGCCTTTAAACGAAAAATTTGAAATTGTTGTGGATGACTATAAGCAACCAAATGGCGGCATCATTATCACCAATCCAAATGCCCCTACCAGTATTGCACTTGGTTTGTCTGCAATTGAGGAAGTACTTCAATCGAACCCAAATTCAGTGGTTGTGATTGATGAAGCATATGTAGACTTTGGTGCTGAATCTGCAGTGGCTCTCGTAGAAAAATATGACAACTTGGTGGTCTGTCAAACAACTTCGAAATCACGTTCGCTTGCGGGATTACGGGTCGGGTTTGCGATTGCACAGCCGCATTTAATTGCAGCGTTAGAAGCGGTAAAAAATAGCTTCAATTCATATCCAATGGACCGTTTTGCGATTGCCGCTGCAGTGGCGTCTTTCGAGGATCAAGCCTATTTCGAAGCGCAAAATGCCAAAGTGATTGCTAGTCGTATAAAGTTAGTTGAGCAACTGAAATCCTTAGGGTTTGATGTGTTGCCTTCTGCCGCAAATTTTATATTTGCAACACTGCCTAGCAAAGATGCAGGTCAGCTTGCAAATGAATTGCGAGAGCGTGGCATTATCGTAAGATATTTTAATAAACCACGTATTAATCAGTATTTGCGTATCACCATTGGTACAGATGAGCAAAATCAACGTTTAGTAGACACCTTGAAGAATGACATTTTAAAAGTGTGAGTGCTGCAAATTTTTGTTGTTGAAAAAGCGACCAGATAGGTCGCTTTTTTATGATTCGTACCATTGATTCATCAGTTTTAGCATGGCTTCAACCTTATCAAAACATTCTTGATATTCTGCATCGCAATCTGAACTGATTGTGACACCACCACCAGCCCAAATAGACACATCTTGCTGATATTTTTGAATTGTTCGGATCAAAATATTCCAAGAACCAGTACCATCAAAATTGAAATAACCAATAGAGCCACAGTATGCACCGCGTGGGGACTCTTCAAGTTCTTCAATAATTTCCATCGCTCGAATTTTGGGTGCCCCCGTTATTGAACCGCCGGGGAGCGCTGCGTGTAAAACATCTAATTGATGAACATCGGATTTTAACGTCGCTTCAATTTCACTGACCATGTGGTGGACTTGATTAAAGCTTTCAATGTTAAATAATTTTGGTGTCTTGACAGTGCCAGTTTCTGCATAAATGCTTAAATCATTTCTGAGAAGGTCAACAATCATTAGATTTTCGGCTTTATCTTTCTCAGAGTTGATGAGTGTTTGTTTTGATTCTTGGTCTTTTTGAGGATCTTTAAAGCGTGGCATGGTGCCTTTGATCGGTTTAGTGATCATTTTTTTATTGGGTCTAAACTCGATAAATAACTCAGGTGAACAGCTCAAAAGTTCAAGGTTATCAATTTTAAGATAAGCAGCATAAGGAGCATTTGTGAGTGCCCAAAAAGGTTTAGCTATACTCAGTAGCTCACCTTCAGCTTGTGCTACAAATTCTTGAGTTAGGTTAATTTGGTAACAATCCCCAGCAACAATGTAATCTTGTACTCGTTGAAATGCAGTTCGATATTGTTGTTTAGTCCAACGTGCTTGCATGGGTGAACTGAGTTGAAATGATGATGGACTAGATTGCTGAAAACAGTCTAATAATCGTGTATAAAGGCACTCGGCATTATGTTCAGTGCTATAGAAAACCCAATCATTATTTTCATAAATCAAATAGCTTTCATACAAGCCAAAAAACAATTGTGGTTGTTTTTTTACCTTGGTGTTAATTTGAAAATTTGCTGCAAAATTATAATCATAGTAACCAATGTAACCGCCTCTGAAATAATGGCTTGCAGAATCTGGAAGTGAATTTTCGCTACATTGAACAAAATCTTTGAGTGAAGAAAATTGGCTTTCATACTGATAATTAAAATCAGAGCAACGCACAAATTGACTGAATCCGCGGTTTATATAAACGCAATATTTTTTTGGCAAAAATCCGATAATCGGTAAATCCTGATTTTCAAGATATACCAATCCTGTCAATGAACCAATTTTTTGCAAAAAATCAGCTTTACTTAGTCCTGAAATTTTTAAGTTTTGTTTAAAAAATGAAGCACTTACCATTTGTGACTTGTTACACTCTTTTCAGAAAATTTGCATCACCCATTTAATACTAGTTCACACTTATGCCATTTATCGGGAATAGGTCGAATTTTCTTAACAGATATTGATCATAAGATAACATAAGGTTAACTTAATACTGCAAAGCGAACTGCTCAAGGATGAAGTTTCAGTAGTTAAATTATAAAAACTTCAGAAACACGGAGAGCAGTCAAAAAAATGAAAAAAATGCTCTTGGGAGAGTACATAATGAAATTATTCACAAAATTGGCTTTAGTTTCTTCAATGGCGGTGAGCGTGAATGCTATGGCGATGCAGGCAATGGATGATGCATCACTCAGCGCAACGACTGGTCAAGATGGTATTACTATTGCCATTGATACAACTGCTGGTATCGAAATCGATAAGTTATATATTCATGATAATGATGGTTTTACAAATAGCGCTTTGACATTCGGTGATACGACCATTAATACAGCTGGCACTGCTGATCCAACAATTGGTGCTGGTGCAATCACGGTTAACGGTTTAACGATTTCAAAGGGTACTGGAAATACTCAAAACTTAGCAACGTTGAAAGTTGATGCCGCAGATGTTGGTGGTCAAGCGGTGCTTAATGTTCTTGCTGAAACTGGTGCTTTAGACATCAATGTTGGTTCTATTGGGGTTGCAAGCTCTGGCACTTACAGTTCTGATGACAATGTTCGTGGTGTTGTTGAAGGTTCTGAAAAACAAATTATTACAGGTTTAACATTATCATTAGGTGCAACCAAAGCAAACGTTCAATTAGGTAATGCACCTCAAGGCGCTATGATTGTCGTTGATTCTGAAATCACTGGTGGTTTATCTACAAGCTTAACTATTAATGATACATCTACATCGGGTGGTGGTAGCATTGGAATCGAGGGCTTGAAAGTTACAAGTTCAGGCAGTAAAAACCTGAATGCTGACGCCAAAATTGGTGTAACAAAAGATGGATTATATATCAGCCCAGCTCAATCACCATTGAATGCTTACATCCAAAAAGTTTCTTTAGGTGAAGCTAGTAAGAGTATCGGTTCAATCGAAGTTCAAGGTTTGAATTTGGGTAGCACTTCAATCAAAATTTCTGGTCACTAAGTTTTTATACAAAAAACGCGTGTTGATCACGCGTTTTTTAAATTTTGCGAATTTGAAATTAAAAAGTAAAAGTACTGTATTTTTAGGATGAAAAAGGTATTCTGAATATAAGAATAAATGTGAGTGCAAACTCCAACTACAGAATCATAAAGGCAAGTACGCCGAACTAGAACAGTTAACATTATGATAGAAATTACTTTAGGCTCTGCAATTATGTATTTTTTTGCGAGTCATGCTCTCGAAATTAAAGAAAAACCACGCGAAGCAGTTTATTACAGTGAGATTGCAGACTCACGACATCTATCTTATACAAAAAATCACCGTGAACCTGTAGCTATCAAGCCGGCTATCGAAAATCAGTTTAGAGGAATAGTCCGTCAAGCGTATGACTATAGTTGTGGTTCTGCGGCGTTGACGACAGTTCTTAATGGTCACGCTGGTCTAAATTTGACAGAACAACAAACCATGGAGGGATTGTTGCGATTTGGCGAGTATGATCGAATCATTGAGCGTAGAAGCTTTTCATTATTGGATATGAAGCGCTTCGTCACTGCGTTAGGTTATGAAAGTGGGGGTTACCGTGGTGAATTCAAAGACCTGATTAAACAGACACAACCAGCTATTGTTCCAATTCACTATGCGGGTTTTAAGCACTTTGTTGTATACAAAGCATATAAAGATGGAAGGGTTTATGTTGCTGACCCTGCATTAGGAAATATCAGTTTTGATGAAGCACGATTTAAAGAAATTTGGGAAAACAATACCTTATTTTTAGTGAACGTTCCTGAATCTCAACAGACAGATCTATTGGCATTACAAGAAACAGATTTAAGACATGTCGATGATGCAACAATTAACCGTTACGCCTTAGTTGATGCACAATTTTCGTCAGATTATATGAATAAAATCGCAGATAAAGCCTCAACTATGCGGAAAGTATTAGATCTTGATCCCAAATCTCCAACGTATAATCAACCCATTACAACATATATGCGGCTTTACTATAAACGTAAGTAATTTAAATGCAATTAAATTGAATTGAAACAAAATCCAAATAATGAAGAATTGTGGTAGGAAGTAAAATGAATAATCAATGGACGAAAAGAACGCTACTCGCAATCAGTATTCAAATGATTGTCACAGGCGTCTATGCAGCACCCGAAACAGTTGAAGCTCCATCAGAAGAGAATATTTCTCAAGATACTCAAAATAATACTGAAAATAGTTCGGCGACCGAGCTTGAACAAGCACAATCAAGTTATACGGCAGAATCTACTGAAAATGTTGATGCAACACCTTCTCTTAAGCCAGGTGTTGAAGGGCAGGCTGCAAATGCGCTCCAACAAAAAGAAGGTGATGCGACGCAAGAGACTAACTTGCAGGAAGTTTTTTCCTCTAATGAGCGACAATATTCACTGATTAAGCGTGGTGAGTTTTCAACGTTCTATGATCTTGATTATTCGTACTATCGGGATTCACAAATAAATGCTTCGATCGATGAAGGACAGTTGTATCAACTTCGTATTGATGAAGATGCAAATCATACGATTACCAATACCATCACAGCGCAATATGGTTTAAGAGATAACATCACGCTAAACGCTTCAATTCCATTGGTTGCAAAGTCTGATAGTGTCAAAGATACGACCACTGCTGGTTTGGGTGATATTAGTTTAGGGGCGCGTTGGGAGCCATTTCCACTGAAAGAAGGTCGTTTGCCACTTATTTTGTTTGGTAATCTATCGACAAAAACAGGTGATAGCCCCTATGAAATTAATCCTTTGACGGATCTCTCAACAGGTAAGGGGTATTATTCAGTTGGTGTTGGTGCAAGTACAAGAAAATATATTGATCCAGTTGTATTGTTTGCGTCAGTATCAACAAATTATGGTTTTAAAGAATCTGGCTTAAATCAAATCCGAGGGGGAGGAAATACTCAAGGTGAAGGTTTAACTGGGCGTAACCGTGTTTTAGATACTTTTGAACCCGGTGTTACGGCTGGATTCTCGTTCGGGTTTGCATATTCATTTAACTATGATGTCTCCTTGACCATGTCTTATCAGCAATCGATGAACATGGGTACCAAATTTACATATGATACAGGTGAATATTACGAGCCTGCGACTCAGACCAGCTCTATGTTTGCGGTGGCACTCGGTGTACGTGTTAGTCCGAAGACGATTGTCAATGGAACGATAGGTATCGGTTTAACTGAAGACTCTCCAGATGTTTCTCTCGGCCTATCGTTCCCATTAGATATACTTGGCTTCGGTAAGAAAAAAGCAAGCTAAAGGAGTTCGGAAATGAGTCAATTCCGTTTGCATCCTTTAGTTACAGCAATTGTTCTGAGTGGATGTAGTACGCAAGTCTTTGCACACCTTGGGCAGAATTTATCTGTAGATGTACGCTCATTATCAATGGGTAATGCTGTCACTGCAGATCCACCCGGGATTAGTGCAATTCACTTTAACCCTGCGGGTTTAACCAAACTCAAAGGGTTACAAACCGACGTTCAAGGCTTAGTTGCTAATTTTGATATTCAGCGTGAATTTTCCGCGCCATCTGGTTATGACGTCTTTGGATATTCTGATGATCCATTAATCTGTAATGATGCGCTTGATAATCCATCAAACCTCTGTACTGATTTTAAGGATTCTGTGAGAGGTGATGTCGAGTACGCATCCTTATATATTCCTATATTGAAAAAAATGGTGGATTTAGGAGAGGGATGGCCAGTAGTAGCTCCAACTGGAGGAATCTCCTACAACCCACCAGGATCTAAGTTTACTTTCGCTACAGCAGTTTATGCACCAATGGTTGCAGGTTTCGGTGCAGAAGATGGTAATCCGGGTAACTTCATGGGGCAGCAAGTTGCCATGGAGCGTATTACATATTTATCACCATCGATTGCATATCAAGTAAATGATGAACTTTCAATTGGTGCTTCAGTGGGCATGTCTTATCAAGCCATTGCCATGAAAACAGATTTACGTTTTCCAAATGAAATGATTGGTCTTCTTCGGATGGTGGATGAGTCTGTCTGTGCCCCTTTCCGTGGAGGGAATGACAATATTGTCACGAATATTTTGTTATTCGGCTTATGTAATACCAATGAGGGCATGAATCCATTTTCAACTTTCGGGAAAATCAATGTTGAAATGGAGCAGAGTTTATCACCAAGCTACAACTTAGGTGTCTTGTGGGAACCCACTGAAGAGTTTGGTTTGGGGCTGGTTTACCAAAGCGGTGCTAAAATGCGCTTGAAGGGTAAATATATTGTAGAAAATGGAAACGCATCCCGAGAATTAATCAAAGGACTAAATTCCTCACCTACGGGGCAAGTTTTGGCAACCATACTTGGTTTTCCAAACTATGTACCTGCGATTGAAACTGGTCTAATGTCTATGGATTTAGAATATCCAGCACATTTCCAAGCGGGGATTAAGTACAAAGTATTCCCGGACTTACAGGTAAATTTCGATGTGGGATGGACTGACTATGCGGCTTGGGATAAGTTTAAATTTGAGTTCGATCGTCAAATTTCTGCTCTGAAGATTGCAAAACTGTTATCTAATGATGTAACAGACTCTTCTTTATCTCTGCCTCTAGGTTTTCAATCTCCATGGAGTTGGGGCGTTGGCATTGAATATTCTGCCAATGACCGTTTGAAATTCCGTGCTGGTTATGAACCTAGAACAAGTGCGATTCCAGATGGAAAGCGGAATACAATGGTACCGATCAATAATGCACAATTGTTTGGATTGGGTATTGGTTACCGTTTTGATGAAGATACAGATATTGATTTATCAGTCGGGTTCCTGCGTAGCCGCGATAGAATTCCAGCGGGATCAAGTAGCCTAGCCAATCTAGACGCCGTGGATAATTTATTACTTAATCCATATGCAGGCTTAAATGTATCGACAAATACCAAAGTTACGATTTTAGGTATTAATTATAGAACGAGATGGTAATGGACTTAAATCTTGAGCAATTTAAACAAATAAAAACAAGAGTGAGCCAGTCTCTCGGTTGTGTTATGTGTACAGGTTCTTTTTTAGTAAGTCCTACATTGTATGCCCAAGACTTTTACACAATTATAGGTCCAGATGGCAGACCGATTGTCATCGAAAGAGCTGCATCTAGTGCTCAAAAAAACGAATCTATTAAAAATCAAAAATCAGTTCAAAGAGAAAATATTCAGCCAAAAATCATTCAAAAAAAACCAGCAGATGAGCCTAAAAAAATACATGTTGAAATCGCTCAGCCGAGTATTAAAGCTCCTACAGCGAGCAAATCAGTTGGGCGCAGTCAAAATGACAATGTTGAACAATCAACAGTGAATGTTGAAAAAAAGACTCAAGATCAAATGACGAAAATTGATCTTGCACAGACTAAAGTCAATACAAAACATGAGCAGTCATTAACAAAAAATAAATCTACACACGATCAAAATTCTAAAGAAAGCGTTCAACGTGTTGAGCAGATTTCAGATAGCAAAAACGCAGGTGGTTCACTGAAAGCTGAAACAGGAAGTCCTGTAACTGTAATTGATGGTGTTGAATACATTGATCATGAATATCTTGAAGATCGTGAGTTTAATCTGGAAGGAAGAAAACGGTTTTATGTAGTTCCTGATACGCAGGGTGTAGGTGCAGCTCGTTTTGAAACAATTGAGCGACAAAAAGGGATTACCAAAGCCGTTTTATCTCAGTTCCTACAGCCGACAGAGCCTACAGCGAAAGAAGCAATGGCTTTATCGAGTACGTACATGCGTATTGAAGCAAAAGATCTTGCAGAATCTTTGGAACATACATGTTTTCAAGATAAAAAAATTCAGAAAGCTAAGCGTTTGAAGGGTGCTCAAGGTGAAATTGGTTTATGGCCAGTTGCGCCATTGAAAGAACGTTTTGCTTACGAGGTGGTGGAGTTAGATGAATCAATTGATCAGATTCAAATTCAATCATTTGCTTCATCTCAAAATAACCCAACTTTTTATTGGCCGATTGCAGTATTTTTGGATCAGCAAGGTTGCATTTTAGAGGGAGCGACTGGTTTTAAAAGTACAGATACTCAAGCCAACGTCACGACATACTCTGCACTCGAAGGTATATTAAAAAAACCACCTCAAACACGATATTTATTACTCACCCCTTTAGTCGAATCAATTGATATTCAAAATCAAAAACTCGTGAATACTGGTCAGCTAAAGCTTAAGGCCATCAAATAAAAGAGAACTAGAATGAAAAAGTCTAATATTATCCCATTCACGTTTTCCACGCTTTTTTTAGCACTGACTGGATGTGGTGGAGAGAGTGCTAAAATAAATGAAGATCCTAACCGTGGTTCCGTTACAACCTCTAATGGTTGTTTAACCTCAAATGATGCTAATTGTCTTGGATTTGTCTTGGACTATCCTGTAGAGGGACTAAAGTTCGATTGTAGTACTGACAAACTGAATCACTATCGAACTGAACTCGATCCTAATGTTGCAACTGGTTCATGCCAAGTGGGAGACAAAGTTACATTTTATATTCAGGGTGAAGCCAGTGCTCGAAAAATTGAGTTAGGGACGGTCGATCTAGGTTCAATTGTGCCTAAGAAAATGAGCGATGTTTATATTCAGATTGGTGTACAAGATATGGCTCAAGGGCTAACTGGTAAGCCAATTGAAAATTTTAATATGTCCGATCCTACCTATAACGCAATGGTCGGAATTATACGAATTTTGCAAACATTAGGTGTAGATCAAATCAGTAATGTACCTGGTGATATACAGCAAGTTGTGCTGTCAAAAGACAATTTGGATGGTCTTCAAGTGATCAGCCAAAATATAACGGCCAATGAGTTCAACAATGGCAGTTATGTTCAGATCCTGAAACCATGGTTAGATGTCGATAAGGTATCAATTGATGATGCGGAAAAAGTAGCACAACAGATCATCAGAATGAGAAGTGTGGGTATTTATCAGGCCAATCACTTACTCTTTATTGGACAAAATACTAATTTCGCAGGGTTTCACGGCTCAAGCCTAAACAATAATCAAGCAATTGCTGATATGAGCGTAATTACTACGCGCGAAGGTTATGCGAGTGGTTATCTCTCACAGTGGAGAGGGAAACCAATTGTTACGGGTAGTAATACTTCAGAAGAGTTAGCACGAGTATTATTAATCAATCAAGTACCACCTGAAAAATTAGATGTCGTTTCTAATTCAAAAGATTGGTTGAATAATATCTCACAAAAAATACAAAAACCTTTAGTTTTTAAAAGTATTGAATCTTCAAATGACAAATTAGAAATCTATAAAGGAACTCTGTTTGGTCAATCCATTATTCCTGGTAATCAGTATGCTTATCAAGGATTCTTAGGCAGCAAGGATACACCTACAAGCACTGAGGTATATGGGGAGTGGCGTCAAGATGTCAATTCTGAGCGCTATACAGGTAAGCTTGATATTCTAAAATACAGTCCAGTGAGCTATTTAGATCGTAAAGTGTTCAAAACACGTAAAAATGTTGAAGCTGGGGATCAAATTATTTTTCCATTATACGCAGATTTAGTGTTTAACTTTAATGATAAAACGATTCCATCACAAACAGTGAGTATCGTCATTGATGAAAATGGAGATATACGAACCAATCGTACTGCATCGAGTTTAAAATCTACCACTTGTCCAAGCATTAAGAATACTTCAACCATGACAGATGAATTGGATGTTCAACAATTCATTGTTGGTACGACAGGCACAACATATTCAACTGCAAATGATAAATCTCTGACAATACGTATGATTCTAGCGAATCCAATTTTTGGGAACCTAAATGGGGTCAGAGCTGGACTAAATAACAGACCAGACTTTGGAGTCGATTCTAATAGTGAACTTGTGTCATCTGGAGGTGTACGTTTAAATTTACAAAACTTAATCGTAAATAATGACATAAGAGCGGGTATTAATATCACGAGTTGGGATACTAAGGGCTCTACAGCCGCAGCTGAATGGGTGAATACGCATGCGACATACCAACACACGTACAATTCGATTCCAGAGAATAAACCAACGACTGAACAACTTAATCTAGCAAAGCTTAGAACAGGAACAATTGAAATTGCTTTAACACCTTGTTATCAAATAGGTCGAAAAGCTTAACCAAAAAAACTCCATCTTATGAGATGGAGTTTTTTTTAACCTGTTTGATCAAGTCGAGTACCTAAGGTCTCTAAGTGTGTAGGAAAATGATTCGATTTTCGGTCTTCAAAATAATGACGAAGCGTTCGTTCAACACTTGGGAAAGCTAAACTATCCCATGGAATCTCATGTTCTTCAAATAAACGACTTTCGATAGTTTCTTCACCAGCCCCAAATTTACCTTCAACAAGGTGAGATTTAAATAATACGTAAATTTGACCAATACGAGGGATATTGTACATACAGTACAATTGCTCAATTTCCACTTCAGCTTCAGCTTCTTCACGAGTTTCACGAGCTGCACCTTGCTCCATTGTCTCGAAGAGTTCCATATATCCTGCTGGTAGCGTCCAAAGACCATAGCGTGGCTCAATCGCTCTACGACATAAGAGTACTTTATCTTCCCAAATCGCTAAGGCTCCACAAATGACCTTCGGATTCACATAGTGAATGGTCTTACAATGCGTACAGACTTGGCGTACTTTATGATCACCTAAAGGAATCTGTTCGGTCGTCGGTTGCCCACAGGCCGTGCAAAAAGGCATATGCTGTCAAGTAAAAATGAGATGATTCAGCATACCCCAAAAAAATAACTTTCGCATCATTTATAGCCTTATGCACAAAATTTCATATATGATGGGATGAGAATAAAAAAGAGAGATCGAGCTATTCAAGATGATGGATCATTCATTAACATTGCAACTGCAACAACACCTTAGGTTTTCTAAACGCATTCAAAAAGCTGATGCTGCAGTATTACTTGCAATCACCAATGAAGATGATCCTAAAATTCTGCTGACGCGTCGCTCTATTTATATGAATAATCATGCGGGTGAAGTGTCATTCCCAGGAGGAAAAAGAGATCCGAACGACACCAGTAATATTGTTGTTGCACTCCGAGAAGCGTGGGAAGAAACGGCTTTGAATCCGTTCGATGTAAAGTTGCTAGGTGATCTGCCTTCAGAGCGCTCAAAAGCGGGTGTTTTAGTAAAACCTGTGGTTGGATTGATACCGCCTAATGTGAAGCTTGTCCCACAACCTACAGAAATCGATCGTATTTTTTTTGCTTCAATCCGCGAAATGATGGATGCTCGCCCAACACCTTATGAAGTTCGATTGGCTAAGCAATCAATCTATTTTCCAAGTTTAAGAGTTGAGAATGAGGTGATATGGGGTCTTACAGCAAGGATCCTGATTTCGTTGTTTCAGTATGGCTTAAATTATAAAAAAAACTGGCCCTTTTTGCTCAATTCCCCAAGTTTTAAATCTTCAATTTTCAAACAACATTAAAATATTAAATGCATAGGATTGCTGCATATGATGTACAAATTTCAAGACAAAACCCCTTCAACGACGATTCAACCATGGAATGGATGGATTGCAGAAAATGCCACTGTGATTGGCGATGTTGAACTTGGACAAGAGGTGAGTGTTTGGTTTGGTGCGGTAATACGCGGGGATAACTGCAAAATTCGTATTGGTGATTTCAGTAATATTCAAGAAAATGCCGTCTTACACACTGATCCGGGCATTGAATTGAATGTTGGGCAATATGTCACCATTGGTCATCAAGCAATGTTACATGGTTGTACGATTGGAGATAATAGTTTGATTGGTATCAACGCCGTCGTATTAAATAATGCTGTAATCGGTAAAAATTGCATTATTGGCGCGAATGCGTTGATTCCAGAAGGTAAAATCATCCCAGATAATTCATTGGTGATGGGCTCTCCTGGCAAAGTAATTAAAACATTAGATGAGTTTGCAGAAGCTAAACTTAAAATGAGTGCGATGCATTATGCGCATCATTTCAAAAATTTCACTCAGCTTGAAAAATTTGAATTTTAAATATAAGTGTTGAGATTGATACCAGCGTTCAATAATCACTAAATCTGAACAGATCTGCTCTCGCAGGAATAATTCGAGTGGAGTATGATTAGCACCGTTTTTAACGATTTATAGGGGCATGCATGAAATTGCTTGCATTAGAAACTGCCAATGAGCAGTGCTCAGTTTCGTTAATTGATGAGAATCAAGTACTTTTTTATAAACTAGATGATCGTGCAAAAGCGCAGACCCAATCTATCCTCCCAATGATTGAAGCAGCTTTTCAGCAAGCTGAAGTACACGTTTCAGATTTGGATGCGATCGCTTTTAGTCGTGGTCCTGGCTCATTCAGCGGTGTGCGTATTAATGCAGCGGTCACTCAGGCGCTTGCATGGTCACATGACGTGCCTGTGATTCCTGTTTCATCCCTTCAAGCTCTGGCACAGGCTGCTTATCGAATCTATCAACTGACAGAAGTTACGGCTGTACTTGATGCAAGAATGAGTGAGGTCTACATCGCAAGTTTTCAGTTAAATGCTCAAGGTTTAATGCAGTTGGTGGATGAAGAGCAATTATTAAATTATGAAAATGCTGCAGCCTATCAAAAGTTTCAAATGATTGGTTCGGGAACAAAATGTATTCATCCCGAATTAAATGATTATTCAAATGTCCAAGCAACTGCTGAGGATATAGCGACGATTGCACGTGAACATGCTTTTAAAGAACAATGGCTCAGTGCCGATCTCGCACTACCCGTTTATTTACGTGACAATGCGTGGAAAAAAATTCCAGAACAAGGCAAAGCATAATTAGGAATTTCTATGGATCTTTTACTGCTGCTTAAAGCGGCAATTATGGGTATCGTTGAAGGTATTACTGAGTTTTTACCCATTTCTAGTACAGGCCATTTAATTTTAGCCGCTGAACTCATGAATTTCTGGACCAAGGAAAAAAGTGATGTCTTTGTGATTGCCATTCAAATGGGGGCAATCGCAGCGGTTATTTATGAATATTGGTCGCGCTTATGGGGTGCTGCAACGGGTATGGTCACTGGCGAAGCACAAGGTAGAAGACTCGGATTTGGTTTAATCTTGGCTTCAATCCCAATTGTTACAATAGGTTTGACCTTTGGGCAAACAGTAAAAGAGCTATTATTTAATAACTACGCGATTGCAATTGGCCTGATTGTGGGTGGTTTAATTATCATTTGGGTAGAAAAAAATCCCCCAAGAATACGTGTCAAAGAAGTTGAAGAGCTCAGTTATAAAGATGCAATTTGGATTGGTTTAATTCAAGTGCTCTCTTTGATCCCAGGTACATCACGTTCTGGTGCTACGATCATCGGGGCAATGTTTTTAGGCGTTTCCCGCAAAGCAGCGACCGAATTTTCATTCTTTCTTGGAATTCCAGTCATTATTGGTGCTGGATTATTAGATTTATATCAAAGCTATGATGTGTTCCAGACTGCTGAAGATTGGGCAGTGTTGACAACTGGGTTGATTGTTTCATTTGTCTCAGCTTTATTACTCATTCGAGCTTTGGTTGCCTATGTCGCAAAACGTGATTTTATGATTTTTGCTTGGTATCGAATTGCTTCAGGTTTAGTGATCCTTCTCTTTGCATTTACAGGTTGGAAATTATGGTAAGCGAAATACGCTTATTTGCTGAAAGAGATTTTCTTAAGAAAGCACAGCATTTTAATGCTGTGCTTTCTTCTCGTGGGGTGCAGTCAACAATCGAAGAGGTTGAAAAATTGAATGCTCGATTTTTCAGACATCATCCTGAACTTGCGCTTTGTGTTGATCAAGATGGGTTGTGGCTGTGCGCACAGGGCATGCGTATGCAACCTGATTGGAAAGCCGAAGTCGGTCGCTTAAAACGTGCTAGCTTGAAATCTGAAATGATTGCGAGGGCATGCCAGTTATCTGAAAAACCCCAGCTCATTGATGCCACCGCAGGGCTTGGGCATGACAGTTTACTGATGGCACATTTAGGGGCAAATGTCACATTAGTTGAACGACATCCAATTTTATATACTTTGTTAGAATCTACTCATCAACAAGCGAGTCTTGACCCATTTTTAAAGAGTATTGTTGCGCGTATTCAGCTGGTTTTTTCAGATTCCGCTGATTATCTTAAGCAATGTGCAAACCAACACGTCGATGCCGATGTAGTATATTTAGATCCAATGTTTCCACAGCGCGATCAGAATCAAAATGCCATTAAAAAACAAGCGCAAGTTAAAAAACAAATGCAGCTGTTACATCTTCTGTTGCCTGAGGATGGAGAGATGGATTTAGGTGAAGAATTGTTGGCATTGGCTCAAAGCGTTGCTAAGCGAGTTATTGTAAAGCGACCAAGGCATGCTGTTTATCTCAATGCGCAAAAACCTGATCATCAATGGTTAGGTGATGCATGTCGCTTTGATGCCTATTTTCAAACGATTGTTTCTGAGTAGTTTGGTAAATGACTCAAAAATAATCGAAAAATTGTTATATAGTTAAAAGTAGCATTGATAATTATTTAACCGAGCATAAACTTAAAAAAGCTGATCCAAGCACCTACACAGTAATCTTATGATAGACCTTAAACCTTCAATTAACTTTTGGCATGATTTAAAAAGTAACCAGCTTGCAGGGATTTGGTTATTTTTAGGTTCAAGGAAATCACTACAGATTGTAAGGCCATCAATTCTTCAACTTATTTTTTGGGGAATTCTTGGAGGTTCAGCGAGCTCTTTATTTAGCTGGTTGTTATCGAATGGTGCTGGAGAATTTAACTCTCAAGGATTAGTGAGTTATGCGCTCTGGCCATTTATTGCTTTAATTGTTGGGATTTTCCTTTCACAGCGTACTAATAATCCACGTTTGATGTTGGTGCCAGCATTACTTTGGTTAGTACTAGACACACATATTGTTTTGATTCAGTGTCTTATCCAATATTATTTTAATAACTTTGACTATCAACCTAATTTCCTTGTTGATCATTTGCAGCACATATTTTCTTTATTGTTTGTTTGGCAAAGTTTAGCTGTTGTTTGGGTTTTTTCGCGTGAATTAAAATGGCCTTGGTGGGAGCGACTGCTCATCATGATCGCCACGTTTTTTACACTTTTTGTGTGGCAGATTTCGTCGCAAAGTCAACCAATTTGGAAGGTAGATGAGGCGCCTCCAAGTATTTCAGAACAATCATTTTACGCGCAAAGCAGATTATTAAATCAGGCGCTTGAACAGATCCAATTTGGAGAGTTTGCGAACTCGCATTGGTATTTTATGGGCGTAGCTGGTGCAAGTTATCAAGATGTATTCAAATTGGAAATTCAAAGATTTAAAGATCAATTTGATACGCGTTTCGGAACCTTTGGTCGTTCAATTGCGTTAATTAATAATCCTGCGACTCGCGAAGAATATCCAATTGCGTCAAAGACCAGTATTGATTTGGCATTGCAACGTATTGGCGCTCAGATGAATCGTGAAAGTGATGTCCTGTTTCTTTATATGACTTCCCATGGATTGAGTAACCAATTTCAAATGGAGAATACGCCAATTGATTTGGAAGACATAGATCCAAAATGGTTGCGCCAAACGCTTGATAAATCAGGGATCAGGTGGAGAGTTATTGTGATTTCATCATGTTTCTCTGGTAGTTTTATTCCAGCGTTGCAATCGCCAGATACATTAGTCATTACTGCAGCTGCAGCAGATCGAGAGTCTTTTGGTTGTTCAAATGATGCAGACTCGACTTATTTTGGACGTGCTTTCTTTGATTTAGCGATGCGTGAAAAAAATAGCTTACGTGAAGCCTTTGAAGATGCATCAGTCAATATTGCGCATTGGGAAAATGCACAAGGGTTTATGCCATCAGAGCCACAATGGGTCATTGGTAAGAATATGGAAATTATGTTGCCGCAACTTGAAAAGAGATTATTTCCTCAGGTTGGATTATCAACCGTAAGTAGTGAACACCAGAGTGATAGTGCTCAGTTTACGAATATGCGATGATGTTTAAAAATTAAATGTGTGAGGCAGTGCAATGGAATTGGTTCAAAAGAATAAATGTTTTGATGGTGAACAACGTGTTTATCAGATCAATTCAAAGTTTTTGAAAAATCCCACTAAATTTTCTGTATTTTTACCTTCACAGGCATTAGAAGGTCAAAAATGTATTGCGTTGTACTATCTTGCAGGTTTGACTTGTACTGAAGAAACTTTTGTTATCAAAGCACATGCACAACGTTTAGCTGCACAATTGGGAATTATCTTGATTACTCCAGATACATCGCCTCGTGGTGACGACGTGGCGGTCGGGGATTCTTGGGATATAGGGCAAGGGGCTGGATTCTATTTAAACGCAACTCAAGCACCTTGGGCTGAGCATTATCAGATGGAGTCGTATCTTATACAGGAGCTGTATCCTCTAGTTCTTACATCGTTTCCTGTACAGGATGAGGGGATTGGTATTTTTGGTCACAGCATGGGAGGACACGGTGCACTCACGCTTGCTTGGAAGTATCCAGACTTATTTAAGTCAGTCTCAGCATTTGCACCGATTTGTGCGCCATCAATTTGTCCATGGGGTGAAAAGGCATTTTCAGCTTATCTCGGAGAAGATCGTGAGTTATGGAAAGCACATGATGCGAATGAGCTCGTGAAAGCTAAGGGTGCTCTATATCACGAAGTTTTAATTGATCAGGGGGGGGCAGATCAGTTTTATGCTCAACTTAATCCAGCACTATTTGCTGAATCATGTAAAACCGTAGGTCAAAAGCTCACATTGCGTGAGCACGAGGGTTATGATCACGGATACTTCTTTATCCAAAGTTTTATTGATGATCATCTGCAATTCCATGCTTTACAATTGCAAAATTAATCTCATTTGAATTTTAAGATATTCATACTTAAGTTCGTTATAATGTGTGCGATATCACATTTAAACCATGTTGAATGATGACATCTCTCGGGATGTCATTTTTTATAATCAGAGAAAATAATAATGAATTCATTAGAACACTCCGCTGAACAAGCACCCTTACCATTGATCAACGATCCATTTCCATTATCTGATGCAGATGAAAATCGACCGATTTATATGGGGAAAGTATTTAAATTTAAATTTCATGGCAACGCGATGGAGTACTTTGGCATATGGATCATCAACATTCTGTTGACGATTGCGACATTGAGCCTATATGCGCCATGGGCGAAAGTACGTCGTTTAAGATATTTTTATAACAATACCGAATTTTTTCATCGCTTTTTTGATTTTACTGGTTTACCGACTAAAATTTTGATTGGTCGACTGATAGCCATTGGCATTTGGGCAGTATTTGCGATTGCCTCATATATGGATATGACGATAGCAGCATTTGGTGGACTGATTATTTATATTGCTCTTCCATGGTTGGTACGAGCCACAATTCGATTTAATGCGCGCAACAGTAAATTTGGGAACAGCCGTTTTTATTTTTCTGGCACGAATAAAGAAGCCTATAAACAATTTTTAATTGCGCTTGCTATCACCATTTTTACATTAGGTATATTTAGCCCTGTCGCAATTTGGATTTATAAAAAATATACGCTTAATCATTTGTACGTTGGACAACTCAAATTTCAATTAAACAATGACTGGCCTAGTTATATGCGAGCAGTATATGTTCCCATGATTCTCTTTGTATTGATTCTTATGCTCATCGGATTTGGTGGTTCGACATTATCAATACTCAGTGGTCATGGAATGGATATGATGCTGATGATGATCTTTGCCGTTTATGCGATTGGAATGTTGTTTATTGGTCCGTTAATACAGGCACGAATTTTTATTACTACGTGGAATAGCACAACACTCAACAGCAGTCAGTTTAAGACCAGTTGTAATCAATGGCGCTATGCATGGATTGTTGCGAGTAATTGGATCGCTAGAATCTTAAGTTTAGGATTATTGTCAGCATGGGCTGCTATTCGCATTTATCGATACCAAGTTGAATCGATGAGCTTAGAATTAAATGATGATCCAAACCTGATGATGAATATTGCGCAAAGTGATCATAGTGCCATCGCGGAAGAAATTAGTGATATTTTTGATATTGATATTTCACTTTAGGAGTTAATTCAATGAATCAACCTCTCACAGTGACATATTATGATGGTGTTCTTTCTAAGCCTTTTACAGCACAGATTCGCCCTGCTAATCAAGACAGTATCGCTGTCAGTTATACAGATCAAGGCGAAGTGAAAACAGTCTACTATCATGCAGATGAAATGGTATTGCTTGGTAAAATTGGTCGACGTAATCCAGCTTTAGAGTTAACACATGACGCTAGGATTGAATTTCATGAGCGTCAGCTTCCTGAATGGTTGCCTGTTGAGCATAAAAATTTTCATCAAAAAGTATGGAAACTTGAACGTACACCATCGTTGATTATTTTTAGTGTTATTTTCGTGGTCGCACTTGGTTTCTCCGTCATTAAATGGGGAATACCGACGGCATCGCACATTGTTGCTTTCCAGCTGCCAGAAAATACGCTGAATCGTTTGGGTGGACAGGCAGAAGTTTATTTAGCCGAATACACTAAACCTTCTCAGTTATCACAGCAAAGACAGGATCGGATTCTCGCGGATTATCTGAAATATGTTGCTGAGGGTCGTCCCGCTCAGTTGAAATTTAGGGAAGGTACCTCGCTTGGAGCCAATGCACTCGCATTGCCAAACAATACAATTTATCTCACCGATGAATTAGTGAAGCTTGCCAAGAATGATCAGGAAATTATCGGCGTTTTGGCACATGAACAAGCACATTTATTAAAACGTCACAGCTTACAACAAGGTCTTTCGAGCCTAGGATTCAGTGTACTTTATATTGCTATCACTGGTGATGGATCGGATTTAATTGCGACTTTGCCAGTTGCCATGATTGGTGCAGGATATTCACGGAAGTTTGAGTTAGAATCAGATCAGTATGCGCTAGAACTCATGCATAAACATGAAATGGATACAGTGCATTTTGCAAACTTTTTAAAACGTATGAGTGATGATATGGGAGAAGACGAAGATCAATCAAAAATTCTTGATCTCTTTGCAAGTCATCCTGCCACTGAAGAACGAATTCGCCGTGTTACTGAATTTAAACAGCAACAATAATGAAAAGCCGACTTTATGTCGGTTTTTCTTTAACTTTCTCTAGACCATATAACTTGATAGTCAGCTTGAACCATGCGATTGATATGATCAAGCACGACATTTTCTAGTCGTATTAATTCTTCTAAAGATATTTCTTCTTTATTCACAATACTGACATGAAGTTGATCAGGTTGTATTGATAATTCAACTGTCACTTTTGGCATAAAAATTTGATATTGGTCATCGGTATTGGTGACATCAAATTTATGTTTCCAATGATTGCTTAATCGTTTAGCGATACGTAATGCTTCGGAGCTGTCTATCGTTGTGGTTGTTTTCATTATTTACCGTAATGCTTGAAATTTATTGTATCTTAACATTCATCTCACTATAAGGTTGTTCCGAATATGCAACATAGCTTTGCATAAGTCATATTCCGTCCTTTAATATTTTTTAATCAACGATTTGCATTTTGAGTTGAAATTTAAATAGCAGTAATTTCGAAGGAATGAATAAACGAAGTTTTGCTATAATCATCTTTTGAATTCTAATTTCCCGCCAGGTCCTGACATGTCCAAGCCATTCTTAATTGCTCCATCGATTTTATCTGCTGATTTCGCTCGCTTAGGTGAAGAAGTCGAAAATGTACTTGAAGCAGGTGCAGATGTGGTCCATTTCGATGTAATGGACAATCATTATGTACCAAATTTAACTTTTGGTGCTGGTGTATGTAAGGCACTTAAAAAATATGGTATTCAGGCTCCAATTGACGTTCATCTTATGGTGAAACCAGTCGATCGTATGATCGGAGATTTCTTAGAAGCGGGTGCAGATATCATCACTTTTCATCCAGAAGCATCAGACCATATCGACCGTTCATTGCAGCTGATTAAAGCTGGTGGTGCTAAAGCAGGTTTAGTTTTTAACCCTGCAACGCCTTTACATTACCTTGATTATGTACTGGATAAAGTGGATCAAGTCTTATTAATGAGCGTCAACCCTGGCTTTGGTGGACAAAAATTTATCCCAATAACGCTAGATAAACTTCGTGAAGCACGCAAAATTATTGATGCATCTGGTAAAGATATTCGCTTAGAAGTTGATGGTGGTGTTGGTCCAGCAAATATTCGTGAAATCGCTGAAGCTGGTGCTGATATGTTTGTGGCTGGTTCTGCCATTTTTGGAAAGCCAGATTATAAAGCTGTAATTGATGAAATGCGTGCAGAGTTGGCGAAAGTAGGTTCAATTAACGTTTGATCCGAAACATGTATAACACTACACACATCTGTGGATAAGTTTATGGATAACTTGGTGGATATCTGTGTTGATAACAGTCTGGATAATTTGATTAGATTATAATCATATTTGGTTCAATGGTTTGTTTATTAGACAATAAATGTATAAAAAGGACTCATTTGAGTCCTTTTTTACAAAAAATGGATCTTCTTATCCTTTCTGTTGAATTGTTTGGGGGAGAAATTTTCGTTGCTCATTATTTGGCTTATCTTCGTGAATAAGTCTTAAAAGAGCGAGATAAAAAATCAATTTAAATTTAAACATCCTAGACCAGTGATTTTCTATAGTGCAGTGAAGTGTTCTAATTTGGTGCGGATTTAGTCTTCCATCTGACAATAGCGATCGCGTTCGCAATGCAATAGCCTAAAAATGCAGAAATAATCTAGAAAAGCTAGTCCGATAATGACGTATTTTTTGTAGGTGTATTTTGGGTCAAAAATTGTAAAATTGCGCCTATTTTGTGCGTGTGTTGATATAATTCAACCATCATTTGGAGGAACGACCTCCCTCATTTCTCTGAGAAAAATCGTCAGGACGGCCTGACTCTTAAATTATTTTAATTGGGAGCAGGCATCATGGCTTGGTTTATTCTTATTCTCGCGGGTTTATTTGAGATCGTTTGGGCATATAGTATGAAAATGTCTGAAGGATTTACTAAATTCACACCGACTGCAATTACTCTATTTTTTATGGTTCTCAGTTTTGGGTTGTTGGCACATGCCATGAAAACATTACCTCTGGGAACTGCCTATACGATTTGGACGGGGATTGGTGCAGTAGGGTCTTTTTTAGTCGGCATTTTTATTCTGGGTGAGCCTGCGACAGCAATGCGGATGATTGCGGCTATTCTGATTATTTCAGGTTTAGTCATGATGAAATTAGCTTCAGCGTAAGATTTAAGGCAGCGTATCCATACGCTGCTTTTTAAATTGAGAGAGGGTTTATTTTGGCTTGGTTAGTCTTGATTGTTGCAGGGTTGTTGGAAGTTGTCTGGGCCTATTTTATGAAAGTTTCAGATGGCTTTACCAAATTGACACCCAGTATTTTGACGATCGTTTTCATGATCGCAAGTTTTGCTTTACTTTCCCATGCGATGAAAACTTTACCACTCGGGACAGCTTATACCGTATGGACAGGCATAGGCGCTGTAGGTTCTTTTATGGTTGGGATTTTTATTCTTGGAGAACCTGCAAATGCAATGAGAATGATCGCCGCAGTATTGATTATTTCGGGTTTGGTCTTAATGAAGTTATCATCAACATAGTTAGATGATTTAATTTACAAGCGATTAAAAAAATGACTCAGCTTTATTTAAAAAAAATAATGACACCTGTCGGTGAACTTCAATTGGTTGCTCATGATCAAGCATTGATTGTTGTCGCTTGGGAAAATGCACTTCCTCAGTTTATTCAAAATCAAATAATCATTCAGCGGGATGATCACGAGATTTTATGCATTGCCGAAAAACAGCTTCGCGAATATTTTTTAAAACAACGTCAGGTATTCGATTTGCCCATAGAACTTTATGGGACAGAATTCCAACGTTCGGTATGGAATGCGCTGTTAAATATTCCTTTTGGAGAGTCTAGAACGTATAAGCAAATTGCTGAGGATGTTGGTAATGTAAAAGCGGTTCGAGCGGTAGGCTTGGCCAATGGGAAAAATCCTATCGCGATCATTGTACCTTGTCATCGTGTAATAGGTGTCAATGGCAAGCTGGTCGGATTTTCAGGTGGTGTGGAGAATAAGCTTAAGCTGCTGCAGCTTGAAGATGATAAGTGGTGATGTTATAACAGCATAAACATATGAAATACAAAAATTATGTCTAATGAAAATCCTATAATTACAATTGTTTTTAATCTCATATCGCAGTTATGGTGGTTGATCTTAATTCTAGCAATCATCCCTGTATTCAAAATGTTTGTACCTTATATCAAAGGAAAATTGGGTGAATACACTGTCCAATATCATGCAAAAAAATTTTTGAATGAGGACTATATTTTACTGAATGATCTTACATTTTTGGATCAGGACAATCAGACCACACAGATTGACCATATTTTATTAAGTCCTTATGGAATATTTGTGATTGAGACTAAAAACTATAAAGGTTGGATTTTTGGCTCATCACATCAAAAAATGTGGACTCAAAAAATTTATAAATCCAGCCATAAATTTCAAAATCCATTGCACCAAAACTACAAGCATATAAAGGTTTTAGAGGGATTATTAAATGACTTAATCGATCCAAATCTGTCGATACATGGGTTAGTGGTTTTCGTGCCTAATTGTGAGTTTAAAACACCAATTCCTGTACATGTTCATTGGGGTAAAAGTTGGATTGAAGAAGTTAAAAGCTACAAAATGAAAGTGATCGATGATCGTAGACTACAGAGAATTAAATATCGTATTGAAAAAGCAGCGCTTCAAAAATCGTGGAAAACCAATAGAGAACATATCCTATCAGTCAAAAAAAGACTAAAAGATTAATAAAAAAGCCCACAGTCAGTGGGCTTTTTATTTAGAAGCGTTTTGGAATTCTTTGGCCACCTTCAACTGGGATTTCAGCGCGTTTTAATACACCAAATAGCCATGTTTCCGCATGGTGAACTGCATTTTTAATTTGATCACCTTGTGCCAACCTCCCTGCAATAAAACTAGCAAGAGAACAGCCTGAACCATGATACTCACCTTCAAGACGAGGACATTTTGTTTCAGAGACCATATCACCGTTAATGTAGAGTGCATTTCTAATATAAGTCGGTGTGTCTTCGTGACCACCTTTGACTAATACAGCTTTAGCACCCATTTCAAATAGCTTCTGTGTGGCTTGATCTAAATCTTCACAGCCTGTTAATGCGCGAAGTTCAACGGTATTGGGTGTAAGAATCGTAGCAAGAGGAATCAATTCAACAAAAGCCTTGACCAATGTTGCTTGATTTCCTAATGAGCCACCACTATTGGCAACCAAAACTGGATCGAGTACGTATTGAAAATCAGGATGTGCTCTTAGGAATTCTGCCAAAGCGGCGATATTGTCGGTAGTACCGAGCATGCCAGATTTCACTACTTTGATAGGAAGATCATTCACTACAGCATTCGCTTGAGCCAGCAGTAAATCTTTTGAGGTTGCTTCAAATCCAAAAACTTGTTGAGAGTTTTGAATGGTTAACGCTGTACATGCGATTGCTGCATGAGCACCACTTTGGCCGATCGCTTCAATATCTGCTTGTAAGCCAGCACCACCAGATGGATCTAAACCAGAAAAGCACAATACAGTAGGGCGCACAACAATGTCCTTCATTGATCAATTTGGAGTAGTATAGGCAAGTTTCTGAGAAGTCTCGATAGCATTTCTAAAAAAGGTACAGCATGATTAAAAATATTCTCATTGATTTAGATGGAACGCTAACTGATCCTAAAGTGGGTATTACGACTTCTGCACGCTATGGTTTAGAAAAAGTAGGTCATCTTATCGCGGAGGATGAGAATATTGATTGGATTATTGGACCACCTTTAAAAGCCTCGTTGGCCAAAATTTTGAAGGTTGATGTGAATGATGATTTGGCGGAACAGGCTTTACTTGGTTATCGTGAACGCTTTGCTGTAAAAGGTTTATTTGAAAATTTATTATTTGAAGATGTAGCAGAGACATTGGCAACACTTAAGAACAAAGGTTACAGATTGTTTTTAGCTACTGCAAAGCCTGAGGTGTATGCCCAGAAAATTCTTGAACATTTCAATCTCACACCGTATTTTGATTATGCCTATGGCAGTGAGTTAAATGGTGACCGCACCAATAAAGCTGAACTTATTGCATATATTTTAGAGCGAGAAAAAATTAAGCCAGAAACCTGTTTAATGGTAGGGGACCGAGAGCATGACATTATCGGTGCTCGAAAAAATGGGATTGAAACGATTGCGGTGGAATACGGTTATGGCAGTGATGCAGAGTTAGCCGCTGCTGCACCCAAAGCCAGAATTCAAGCTTTCCATCAAATTTTAAATTACGTTGATTAATCTAAGCCGAAATTTGGGCTCAAGAGCAACTCTCAAGAGATTGCTCTTCGTAGCTTAGCTTAGATCCAAGTACAAGGACTCTTTGACCTCTTCCATCACGATGTAACTATGGGAGGATGCAGAGGAGGGAAGCATTTTAAGCAGGTCACCCAGTAGTTGGCGATAAGCACTCATTTCTTTTAGTCTCGCTTTCACCAAGTAATCGAATTCACCTGAAATTAAATGACACTCTAATACCTCAGGTATCTCAACTAAATTCTTGGCGACTTGATCAAAAACGTCTCCAGATTTCGCCGATAATTTAATTTCTAGAAAGACGAGTAAATTACGCTCCAATAACTCCGGATTTAATCGGGCGTAATAGCCCATAATAATGCCATCTCGTTCTAGTCTTTTGACTCTTTCTGAGCAAGGGGTTGTAGAAAGATTTACTTTTGCAGCCAGTTCACTAATGGCGATACGACCGTCCTTTTGCAGAATATCTAATATCATACGATCAGTGCGATCTAATTTCCGCATGAATAATTTCCTTATTTTTTAATTTTTTTAGGATAAAACCCTTAAATTACCTAAATTATAACGTTTAAAAGAGTGAAAAAAACTATTAAAGCAAAAATATACTAGTGAAATAAACTACACAGTGCTGAGGGATAGTTCATGCGCGTTATTGTATTAGGTAGTGGTGTCATTGGTGTTGCAAGTGCGTATTACCTAGCGCAACAAGGAGCAAGCGTCACTGTATTAGATCGTCAATCAGGTCCTGCCGAAGAAACGAGTTTTGGCAATGCAGGACAGATTTCTCCTGGGTATTCTACACCATGGGCCGCACCAGGAATTCCATTTAAAGCGGTTAAATGGATGTTTCAACATCATGCACCATTAGCAATTAATGTAGATGGAAGCTTGTGGCAGCTGAAATGGATGGCTCAAATGTTGAAGAACTGCAATGCGGCACATTACGCTATCAATAAAGAGCGTATGGTACGTGTTGCTGAATACAGTCGAGATTGTTTAAGAGAATTACGCGAAAATATTGGCATATCTTATGAGAATCGTTCAAAAGGAACATTACAAATTTTTCGTAAGGATGCGCAATTAGACGCAGTTCAACGAGACATTGAAGTTTTAAAAGAAACAGGTGTCGAATTTGAGTTATTAGATCGTGAAGGTCTAGGTCGAGTTGAGCCTGCTTTAGCGGAAGTTAAAGACAAATTGGTCGGTGGTTTACATCTTCCAAATGATGAGACTGGCGATTGCTATATCTTTACCAACGCGCTTGCTGAATATGCAAAAGGTATTGGTGTTGAGTTTAAATTTAATCAAAATGTTGAAAAACTCGTAGTTGAAGGTGATGAAATTAAAGGCGTTGTTGTCGACGGTCAAGTACTTACAGCAGATCGTTATGTACTTGCCTTCGGTAGCTATTCACGAGATTTTATTAAACCATTAGGTCTAGATTTGCCCATTTATCCAGTAAAGGGATATTCATTAACTATACCTATCGTGGATGCGCAATATGCGCCTCAATCAACCGTATTGGATGAAACCTACAAGATTGCAATAACTCGTTTTGATCAACGAATTCGTGTTGGTGGGATGGCTGAGTTAAGTGGTTTTAATAAAGAGTTAAATGAGGATCGCCGTGGCACCTTAGAGATGGTAACACGTGATTTGTTCCCAGGTGGAGATATGGCACAAGCCAGTTTCTGGACGGGACTACGACCGATGACACCAGACAGTACGCCTATTATCGGTGCGACGAAATATAAGAATCTATTTTTAAATACTGGACATGGCACGCTCGGCTGGACCATGGCATGTGGTTCTGGAAAGCTGATTAGTGATTTAGTGCTGAATCGGACTCCAGAGATTAGTACCGATGGACTTTCAATTCAACGTTATAACCACGCAGCTTAAAGGCTGCGTGGTTTGCTATTAAAAAATATAATAGGACAAGGAATATGTCTCGCCCGATACAGGCTGTCATTCATTTAAACGCAATCAAACATAATTTGAAAGTTGCTAAGCAACATGTGCCAAATGCCCAAATTTTTGCTGTTGTAAAAGCTAATGCTTACGGCCATGGGATCGAGCGCATTTATTCAGCCTTAAAGGATGCTGATGGGATTGCACTTCTAGAGCTGAGTGAAGCACAACGAGTTCGAGATTTAGGTTGGAAAGGCCCAATTTTGCTTTTGGAAGGTATCTTTCAAGAAGCGGATTTACAGTTGTGTCATGATTTGGAACTTCAATTTACCGTTCATAATGAGATTCAAGTCGAATGGATTAATCGGTGCGGTTTAGATGCTCATTTTAATATTTTTCTGAAAATGAACAGTGGCATGAATCGTTTAGGATTCCAACCTCAACGTTACTCTGAAATTTGGAGTCTGTTAACTGAATTGCCGCAAGTGTCATCAATCACTCACATGACACATTTTTCTGATGCTGATGGCGAGCGCTTGAATCAGGTTGGCGTTGACTATCAAATTTCAGTATTCAATCAAATCGTCAGTGCTTTAGGTGGTCCTTGCTCAGTAAGTAATAGCGCAGCCATTCTTAGACATGCCAATCATGTCCACTCTAACATTGTACGTAGTGGCATTATGTTGTATGGGAGTTCACCGGATTATCCAACCCATACTATTCAAGATTGGGACTTAAAACCAACAATGTCTTTAAGAAGTGAATTGATTGCAATTCAAGAAATTAATCCTCAGCAAAGTATTGGCTATGGATCGACTTTTTTTGCAGAACAAGCTATGAAAATTGGCATTGTCGCTTGTGGATATGCAGATGGATATCAACGGATTACTCAATCTGGCACAACAGTGCTTGTGAATGGACAAAAAACTTCTTTGATTGGTCGTGTAAGTATGGACATGCTAGCTGTTGATATCACGCATATTGAAGATGCAAAAATTGGCAGTGAAGTCGTACTGTGGGGCGTCTCAAAGTACGGAAGTTTGTTACCGATTGATGAGGTCGCTGCAGGAGCGAGTACTGTGGGATATGAGTTAATGTGTGGCGTAACGACGCGGGTTCCATTTGTTGTAGAAATTTAATGTTAAAAATTCAACGATCAACACTAGGATCGATACTGAGTAATCAAGGAATTAATATGCAAAATCAGGATATTCAAAAATTCAATAGTAATGGCGTGATGAGTGCAGTTACATTCTTTAATCAAGTGGCTTATCTTTCTGGTCAAGTACCTAAGATTACGACGCCTGATATCGCCTTACAAACGAAAGATGTGCTGAATACGATCGACGCTCTTTTGGCTCAAGTAGGCACAGATAAATCTCGTTTATTGTCAGCACAAGTTTTCGTGAAGAATTTGGAAGATTTTCAAATCTTCAATCAAATTTGGATTGAATGGATGGAGGATTCAATACCACCATCACGAGCAACCATTCAGGCTGACCTCGTTAATCCAGAATGGTTAATTGAAATCGCAGTGATTGCTGCATTGAAATAACTGAATATAAGTAAGACTTCACGAGGAAGAGTCATTTATGGCTCCTCTCATAATAACAAAATCTCTCGAATCTCAGTTTGAAGCGGAATTTAGGCTGATCGATTAGATTAGATGGTGTAAAAGGATGTTGAATAATGACAACCACAAATATTGATGAACAATCATCTCCCAATGAATTACAGCGTAAGCTTTCAAATCGACATTTACAACTCATCGCCATCGGTGGAGCGATTGGTACAGGGTTGTTTATGGGCTCAGGAAAAACGATTTCACTTGCAGGACCTTCAATCATCATCATTTATATGATTATTGGTGCTATGTTTTTTTTCTTGATGCGTGCCCTTGGTGAAATTCTTTTATCTAATGTGCACTACAAATCATTTATTGATATGGCACATGATCTCATTGGACCAGGTGCAGGGTATTATATTGGTTGGTCCTATTGGCTGGGATGGATTTTGGTCGGTATTGCTGATTTAGCAGCAATTATCAATTATCTCAGTTTTTGGTTACCTCCAGATCAAATGTTTACCCCAATGGGGCAAGCAGCGATTAGTGCAGGATGTGTCTTATTCATACTCGCAATTAACTTAGTCACTGTAAAACTTTTTGGTGAAATTGAGTTTTGGTTTGCATTAATCAAAATTCTAGCCATTATTGGATTGATCTTGGTGGGTGCCTTCATGGTGTTTACGAGTTTTCAGTCACCAAGTGGTGCTGTTGCAAGCTTCAGTAACATTTGGTCTCATGGTGGAATGTTCCCGAAAGGAACCATGGGCTTTTTGGCAGGCTTTCAAATCGCAATGTTTGCCTTTGTTGGTGTAGAGTTACTCGGGACGATGGCTGCGGAAACCAAAGATCCTGAAAAAAATTTACCAAAAGCGGTTAATGCTATTCCGACACGTATTATCATTTTCTATGTGCTTTCGTTGATCATGATTATGTCTGTGACACCTTGGATCAATATCCCAGCAGATCAAAGTCCATTTGTGACATTATTCTTATTTGCGGGTATTGGTTCAGCTGCTGTGATTATGAACCTAGTGGTTTTGTCTTCTGTGATGTCTTCCATGAACAGTGGCGTCTTTTCTACCAGTCGAATGTTATTTGGATTGGCACGTGACGGCCAAGCCCCTCAAAAGCTAGCAGAACTTTCAAGTCGTGCCGTACCTGCTAAGGGATTAATCTTTTCATGTACATTTATTATGGCCGGTGCAGCATTTCAGTATTTTGTGCCAAATACGATGGAAGCTTTTACATTAGCAAGTTCGCTGTGTGTGATTCTTTTCATTAGTATTTGGGCGATTATCATGGTGTGCTATATACGCTACCGTAAATTGCGACCTGAGCTACATGAAAAGTCGAATTTTAAAATGCCGGGTGGAGTGGCAATGTCATACGTTGTATTGGCATTTTTGCTATTTGCATTAATCATTTTAAGTTTAGAGCCAGACACGCTGAAAGCTTTGATGATTAGTCCAATCTGGTTAATTTTGTTGGCTGTAACATATCGTGTTCTTTATAAACCACGTATGCGTAAGCGTAACCATAATTAATTTTTAAAGAAAAAAACCTCCACGAATGGAGGTTTTTTTTTATATTCTTTAGTTAGAATGTAGGTTTAACCACAACTAAAATTACAACTGCGAATAAGATCAATGTGGGCATTTCGTTGAAATAGCGCCAGAACTTATGACTTTTATAGTGTGCATTATCAATGAGTTTTTTACGGTAATATCCACACGTTAGGTGGTATATGACCAGTAATCCGACTAAACAAACTTTTAAATAAAACCATAAAGCTTCATGATAATGTCGAGTTGCATCACCCCAGTCCACTAAAAAATGTGCAGTGATCAATGTTGCGATCATCGCAGGCCACATAATGCCACGATAAAGCTTACGTTCCATGACTTCAAAGCGTTGATGGCTTATGGCATCGTCACTCATCGCATGATAAACATAAAGCCGTGGTAGATAGAACAAAGCAGCGAACCAACATACCACAGCAATAATATGTAATGCTTTTACCCATAGGAAAGCATCTGAAGGAGCATCCATCTAATCACCCATTATGGGCGGAATTAAATTAGCCTTCCCATTTCTTGAAAATGAGGCAGGCATTTACGCCGCCGAAACCAAAACTGTTACTCATTACAGTATTCAGTTTTGTATCGCGTTTTTCAAGTACGATATCAAATGGTTTTGCACCTTCATCAAGCTCAGTAACGTTGATATTTGGTGCAATAAAGTCATTCTGCATCATGAGAATAGAGTAAATCGCTTCTTGTACACCTGCAGCGCCTAAGCTATGACCTGTCATAGATTTTGTTGAACTTAAAGGTGGTACTTGACCTTCACCGAATGCGCGTTCCATTGCTTTCAATTCAGTCACATCACCAGCTGGTGTAGATGTGCCGTGTGTATTTACATAATCAATTTTTTCAACACCATGCTGTTTTGCTTCATCAAGTGCCATCAAGATGCAACGTGTTGCACCTTCACCTGATGGTGCGACCATATCAGCACCATCAGAGTTGGCTGCATATGCAACGACTTCAGCAAGAATATTTGCACCGCGCGCTTGAGCATGCTCAAGAGATTCAAGTACCACGAAACCACCGCCGCCAGCAATGACAAAACCATCACGATCAGCAGAGTAAGGGCGAGAAGCGGTTTCTGGTGAGTCATTATATTTTGAGCATAAAGCACCCATTGCATCAAATAATAGACTTTGTGACCAATGGTCTTCTTCACCACCACCAGCGAGCATTAGATCCTGTTTGCCAAGTTGAATCAGGTTGTATGCGTAACCAATGGCATCAGCTGAGGTTGCACAAGCACTTGTAATAGAGTGGGCGATACCTTGTAATTTGAATGCCACACCAACGTTAGCTGTAATAGTATTTGACATATTGCGTGGAACAAAGAAAGGGCCAATTTTACGTGCGCCTTTCTCTTCAAGAAGTTCAATCATTTCAGCGACAGAAGCTGTAGAGTTGCCGCCTGAACCACCCGCAATACCATAACGAGGATTGCCCGCAAGATCTTCAGCGGTTAGACCCGCATTTTCAACCGCAGCGACTGCAGCGTTATAGGCATACATCGCACATACACCCATGAAGCGTTTCAGTTTACGGTCAATACCGTCAAAATTTTGTTCTGCTGCAGCACTAACATGACTTTTAAAATTAAGTTCAGCATAAGTTGGGTTAAAACGTGTGCCTGAAATACCATTTTGTAAGGCATGATTTACATCTTCTAATGTATTACCAATGCATGAGTTAATGCCCATACCAGTGATTACAACACGTTTCATTTACAATTCCCTATTATGGTGAAGTCATTTTATGGAAAAATTCACATCGATTTGATTGGATGTAAAAGTCCATAAGATCTTGTCAAAAATTCGTATCATGATATCAGAATCTATTTTAAATTCTTATGGCAAATCAATATCGCAGCGTTAAAACGCTTATTGGCAGATATGTTCACTATATTGCAACCGAATAAAACACGATAAAGTTGAGATAACTCTTGACTGCACATAGAATTTTAAACATAAGTGATAAATGCGAAGGAGGGTTGTAAATGGCAAATTCTAATAATAAGCAATCAAGCGGACTGGTATCAAAAGCATTTGGAGTGGCTAAAAAGCTCAGTGCTACTGGATTTGAACTGGCACAACATGTTGCACCAGGATCAATTGCGAAATTGACGCAACAACCTGATCCACAAAAAATTATTGACATAACTTTAGATGAGAGAAAAATGACTGAACAAAAAAAGTACGAAACCCCTCAACAATTATTTCGTGATCATGTCCCTCAAGTTTCTCAAAAAATTTTTGGTCGTCATTACAGTAAATTAAATAATGTTGCTTCTTTTATCTCTCCGGACTTAAACAACAAAGTTGCAGATTATTTTTTTGATAAATTGAATGATTTTGTTTCTGAGTTAAGTTCAGTTGAGCATGTGTTAAAGGAAGTTGGTGCAAAAAGCTTGGATGAACTTAAATCAAGCCCTGATCGTGCGAATCGTATCGGTGAAGCATTAGCCAATCAAAATAAGTTGATTGCAGCGGTTCAGGGGGCAGTGTCTGGTGCGACAGGTGTAGTTGGTACGGCCATCGATATTCCTTTCTCGTTAGCATTTACGTTGCGTAGTATTTACCAAGAAGGGCGCGCGCACGGTTTTGAACTTAATCATCGTCAAGAGCAAGAGATCGTTGAGTATGTATTCAAACAAGTCGATTTAGGTGTTATTGCGGAAAAGCAAACACTTTTAGTGGCATTAAGAACAGTCGCAAATTTATTGGAAACACAAGATACTCATCAGCTACAAACCCTATTGGGCTCTAGTAACGACTTCACGGCTTTAAAAAAATGGCTGAGTAATCCTGAAGGTGGTTATAAATGGAATTGGTTGAATCAGATTCCTCAAATTTCAATTTTATCTAAATTAGCACCTGTGGCTGGTGCTGGTATTGGTGCAGTATATAGCTGGCGTTTGGTGGAAGAGGCTCATTCTAAAGCTAGAGCTGTTTTTTCAGGAGCACAGCAGTACATTCTCCAACATCCAGATGAGCAGGTAACTGTTCAGGAGGCCTTTGAGCGCGGTACAGAATTATTAAAGCAATCTTCACTCGCATTGAATTCCGCAGTGTCAATCAATAATGAGTTAGTGGTTGAGGTTGAAGAGTTTGCAAAAAAACTTGAAGGAGAAGAGTCTATTCAAGTTGATGAGTCTGCAGTTCATAATGATTCAATTTCAGCAATTAAAATTGAAGCAAAATCTGCCGAGTCTGAAAAAGAAGAAGCGGTCAGTGTTGAGGATGGTCTTAAGGCCTTAGCTGAAAAACATGTGGAATCGGCTTCTAATGAAAGTGTTCAAGACGCTGATAAAGACCAGCCTCAAGGCGAACCTATTGTGCAGGTAAAAGCGTCTCCTAAGCGTCGTAATTCAAAAAAGAAAGATTAAGCAGCAAACTCACTACCTACGTCACAGAAAAAACAATAAATTTAGTTATGAATGGTTGATCAAATCATTCTGAAAATTTCGTTGTAAGCACACAATGGTCAATATTTGATGTCATGTTGAATGTTGACCATTTTTACTTCTTGGCTTACAATTGCATGCCCTCAAAAAGTAGTATTTTTTGGGGCTTTTTATTAACGGGAGAATTGCCACATGGCAACAACAAATCAGTTGATCCGTAAGGGTCGTACGACTTTGATTGAAAAATCAAAAGTTCCTGCGTTGAAGGCTTGTCCACAACGTCGTGGTGTTTGTACACGTGTTTACACAACTACACCTAAAAAACCTAACTCAGCAATGCGTAAAGTTTGCCGTGTTCGCTTAACTTCAGGTTTCGAAGTATCTAGCTATATCGGTGGTGAAGGCCATAACCTACAAGAGCACAGTGTTGTTCTTATCCGTGGTGGTCGTGTTAAAGACTTACCAGGTGTACGTTACCATACCGTTCGTGGTTCTTTAGACTGTGCTGGTGTTAAAGATCGTAACCAGTCTCGTTCTAAATACGGTACTAAGCGTCCTAAGAAATAATCTAAATAGATCATTTTCTTAAACGTATAGAACTGCAATCCTTTATCGTCTCGCTTGTCTGATTTCTGCATTTAATTTTGTGAAATTCAAGCGACGTGTAGTAAGGCCAGCGAATAGTACATGACACTTTGTACTGCTGCTGGATAAACCTGAAGTGTCATATTTATAGGTAGTATTAAAATGCCAAGACGTCGCGTAGTCGCTGCTCGTGAAATCCTTCCGGATCCTAAGTTCGGCAGCCAAACAATCGCTAAGTTCATGAACCACGTAATGCAAGATGGTAAAAAATCTATTGCTGAAAGTATCGTTTACGGTGCTTTAGACCGCGTTCAAGAAAAATCTAAAGTAGACCCAGTTGAATTTTTCGAGACTACTCTTGAAAAAGTTCGTCCTATGGTCGAAGTAAAAGCACGCCGTGTTGGTGGTGCTACATACCAAGTTCCTATGGAAGTACGCCCATCCCGTCGTACTGCTTTAGCGATGCGTTGGTTAGTAGATGCTGCTGCTAAGCGTTCTGAAAAAACTATGGCGTTACGCCTTGCTGGTGAGTTGCTTGACGCAGCTGAAGGTAAAGGTTCAGCGATCAAGAAACGTGAAGATGTGCATCGTATGGCTGAAGCCAACAAAGCCTTCTCTCACTACCGTTTCTAAGCGGATAAAACAGCCCCTATTCAGGAGGGTGGTAAGTCGGGTTTCACTGATTTGTCATCGAATCGCTTTAAGCTGCTCAGCAGCTTAAAGCGTCCTGTTTTAAACAACAAAATTTAGGAATGCAAGAAATCATGGCTCGTCAAACCCCAATTTCTCGTTACCGTAACATTGGTATCTCAGCACACATTGATGCTGGTAAAACAACGACTTCTGAACGTATTTTGTTCTACACAGGTGAGAGCCACAAACTAGGTGAAACTCACGAAGGTTCAGCAACAACTGACTGGATGGAACAAGAGCAAGAACGTGGTATTACTATTACTTCAGCAGCAGTAACTTGCTTCTGGAAAGGTATGGGTAACCAGTTCGAACAACACCGTATTAACGTAATTGACACACCGGGACACGTTGACTTCACGATCGAAGTTGAGCGTTCTATGCGTGTTCTTGACGGCGCGTGCATGGTTTACTGTGCTGTAGGTGGTGTACAACCTCAGTCAGAAACTGTATGGCGTCAAGCAAATAAATATAAAGTACCTCGTATTGCGTTCGTTAACAAAATGGACCGTACTGGTGCAAACTTCTTCCGTGCTGTTGAACAAGTAAAAACACGTCTTGGTGGTAATCCAGTGCCAATCGTGATTCCTGTTGGCGCAGAAGAAAACTTCCAAGGTGTAGTAGACCTTATCGAAATGAAAGCGATTATCTGGGATGAAGCATCTCAAGGTATGAAGTTTGAATACGGTGAAATTCCTGCTGACCTTGTTGAGCTTGCTCAAGAATGGCGTACGAACATGGTTGAAGCTGCTGCAGAAGCATCAGAAGAACTCATGGATAAGTACCTAGAAGAAGGTGATTTGACTAAAGAAGAAATCATCGGTGGTCTTCGTGCACGTACATTATTGAATGAAATTCAACCAATGCTTTGTGGTTCAGCGTTCAAAAACAAAGGTGTTCAACGTATGTTGGATGCTGTTATTGAATTCTTACCAGCACCTACTGACGTTGAAGCAATTAAAGGTATCTTAGACGACAAAGATGAGACAGAAGGTTCTCGTGAAGCGTCTGATGAAGCACCGTTTGCTGCGCTTGCGTTCAAAATTATGAACGACAAATTCGTTGGTAACTTGACATTCGTTCGTGTTTACTCAGGTGTTCTAAAAGCTGGTAGTGCAGTTTATAACCCTGTTAAATCTAAACGTGAACGTGTTGGCCGTATTGTACAGATGCACGCTAATGACCGTCATGACATCGAAGAAATTCGTGCGGGCGATATCGCGGCATGTGTAGGTCTTAAAGATACGACTACAGGTGATACACTTTGTGATGAAAACAACGTGATCACATTGGAGCGTATGGAATTCCCAGAACCAGTAATTGCACTTGCAGTTGAACCTAAAACTAAAGCTGACCAAGAAAAAATGTCAGTTGCTTTGGGCCGCTTGGCGAAAGAAGATCCATCATTCCGCGTTCGTACTGATGAAGAATCTGGTCAGACTATTATTGCTGGTATGGGTGAGCTTCACCTTGACATCATCGTTGACCGTATGAAGCGTGAATTCGGTGTTGAAGCGAACATCGGTAAACCAATGGTTGCTTACCGCGAAACGATTAAAAAATCTGTTGAGCAAGAAGGTAAGTTTGTTCGTCAAACTGGTGGTAAAGGTAAATTCGGTCACGTATATGTACGTTTAGAGCCAATGGATCCTGAAGCTGGTAAAGACTACGAGTTCGCTGAAGAAGTTGTTGGTGGTGTTGTACCTAAAGAATTCTTTGGTGCTGTAGACAAAGGTATTCAAGAACGTATGAAGAATGGTGTCCTAGCTGGTTACCCAGTTGTTGGCATCAAAGCGACATTGTTCGATGGTTCTTACCATGATGTCGACTCTGACGAATTATCGTTCAAAATGGCGGGTTCTTACGCATTCCGTGATGGTTTCATGAAAGCAGATCCTGTTCTTCTTGAACCTATCATGAAAGTTGAAGTAGAAACTCCAGAAGACTACATGGGCGATATCATGGGTGACTTAAACCGTCGTCGTGGTATGGTTCAAGGTATGGACGATTTACCTGGCGGTACTAAAGCAATCCGTGCTGAAGTTCCACTTTCTGAGATGTTCGGTTACGCAACACACATGCGTTCTATGTCTCAAGGTCGTGCGACTTACTCTATGGAATTTGCTAAATATGCTGAAACTCCACGTAACGTGGCTGAAGGCATTATTGCTAAGTTCCAAGCTGGTGGTAAAAAAGGTGACGACGAGTAATCTTTCGATTACTATAAGCCCAACTAATTCATAGTTTAAAACCAAGTGCTCATGGAGTGATCCTCCATGAGTAGTTTAAAAAGGAAGATCTCATGGCTAAGGCTAAGTTTGAACGTAATAAGCCACACGTTAACGTGGGCACAATCGGTCACGTTGACCATGGTAAAACAAC
>NZ_JBWYIZ010000018.1:0-46527 GCF_056779995.1 Acinetobacter sp. ANC_7504
TCAATGCTAGAAGCTGGACTCGAAACACTTAACAACTCAGCAACCTGCTTCGCTCGTTTCCGTGTATCTCGTCGGTATGGGGTGCATTCTAGAGCATTTCGAAATCATTGCAAGTGCTTTTAACCTCATGTTTTATTGAGTGTTCTATTTTTATGCACCATTATGATTCATTAATAATCACATTTACACTTAACCCTATAATATTGAAGCAAAAATATTAATTTAATATTTCTGCTTCTTTTTTTAATCACTATTTCGCTTTTGAAGGTTTTATATTCACACTTAAAATTTTAATAGGATTTTTTGGCACATCTTGATGCATACCAAATCTACCAGTAGGCACTTTTGCAATTTTATCGACAACGTCCATGCCTTTAGTTACCTGACCAAACACAGCATAACCAGGATTCATTGGCGCTTTATTTAGAAAATCATTATCCGCAATATTGATAAAAAATTGGCTTGTTGCTGAATCAGGCTGGTTTGTACGTGCCATGGCTAAAGTGCCACGGTTATTCTTTAAGCCATTATAAGACTCGTTCTTGATTGGAGGTCGATTCGCTTTTTCTTTCATCGATACATCTAATCCTCCACCTTGGATCATGAACCCTGGAATAACCCGATGGAAGATTGTGCCGTTATAAAAATTAGCTTTCGCATAAGTTTCAAAGTTCTTTACTGAAATCGGAGCTTTATCATTAAATAACTCGATTTCGATATCTCCTGCTGATGTTTTGATTTGCATATGCGTATTTGCTGCCAAAGACAAAGTACTCATTGCCGCAACAGAAGCACCTAACATCATTTTTTTTAACATACGCTATCCTCTTATTGATGTTTTATCTTATCTATTATTCACGAATCAATCGCCAGAAAAGATTCAATTTTTTGTTAAGCATCAAAGTATTTTTATTCGATTACTGTATATAAAGAAAAAATCCTGAGTTTCGTTTGAATCTCAGGATTTGAAAGTAAGCATCTATTAACTATTTTTATCCCAAAATCTTCTAAACTCTTTACTCATTTCAATCAACAATTTTTTAGAACGCCCTGAGACTAGCGTTAGATTAATAAATCCGTGTGTTTGATCTTCAAAATCTTGATACAACACTTTAGTGCCATTTTGACGTAATTTGTGGGCGTAAATTTTGCCTTCATCATGCAATACATCATGTCCCGCTGTAACAACATAAGCTGGTGCCAATTTTTTTAGATTACCGTATGTTGGGGAAATTAGTGGATTATCCAAAGCAACTTTATGTCTTGTCGCGTAGTATTCTGTCACATAGTCAATATCGCTGTTGGTTAATACTAAACCATCTTTATACGCAAAGAATGATGGATGACGACTTTTGAAATCTACCGCAGGATATATTAAAAATTGAGCTTGAGGCGCATAACTGGCATTCAATGCACGTTGAGCAACGACAGCACTAATATTACCGCCAGCACTATCTCCTGCTACAGCAATACGATTTTTTAAGATTTTAAAGTGACGACGATTTTGATATACCCATGCCAATGCATCTTCACATGATTGAATCAATGATTGTGGAGAAACTTCTGGTGCTAAAGGATAATCAATACTGATTACTTGTGCTTTTGCATAATTCGCAATGATTCGGCACGCTTCATCATGTGTATTCACACTTCCGACAACAAACCCACCACCATGATAAAATACAATCATTGGTAGTTTTTTATTCGGAGCAGGATGATAATGTCTGGCAAATACAGTACCACTTTGTAAAGGAAGACGAATATCTTCTACATATTGAACATGAGATGATTTATGTGTGATGGATTGGATTTGATTTTCAAATTCTTTTCTTGATTTATCAATATCAGCGCCAATAAAGCCTGATTTTCCTTGTTTCAACTGTGCAGCCATCAAGCATTTTGTAAAACTATCGAGTTGAGGATAGTCATAGGGATAGCCAAGTAACTTCACTAGAGATTCTTGAACGATCTTTGGGAGTCGATCTAATGCACGTCCTGCAGAACCCTGACCATTTTCAAGTAATTGTTGTATTTTTTGATTCACGATTCCGATCCTTTTAAAAATCCGTATTCTTCATAATTTCTACACGATCAGCCATTTCATGACTATTTTGTTAACTAAGTCTACTGATCAATATACAAACTTCAATTCCATTTACGCTAATCTGACTATAGCAGTCTTGTCATTGACTATTTAATCCAACATCAGGAATTTTTTGGTTGTCCTGATTCAACATATAAAGGTGAAAGCTATGGCAATAAAAGTAATGATAATGTCATTGGCCACAGCAGTTCTTGCAGTCGGTTGTGTGGCCTTCCCTGACGATGGCCCTTATTATAATGGTAATTATGACCATCGTTATGATCGTGATTATGATCGCAACTATGACCGTCAACGTTGGGAGAGAGAACGCGCACAACGTTTACATCAACAGCGCCTTGAACAAGAAAAGCGCAAACGTGAATATGAACGTCAACGCCAACAACGTGAATTAGCAGATCGACGTAATAAAGAACGTGCTGAGCATGATCGTCGTAAACAGATTGAACAACGTCAAAAGGAAATTTTAAAACAACGTCAAGCTGAACGTAATCGTTGGAATCAAGATAATCGTAAAAAAGCGATTGAAGAACAACGTAAGCGCTTAGAACAGAATCGCAAGAAGCGAGAACAAGAACGTCAACATGATCGCCGAGATCGTTAAGCTTTCTTGGACTCAACACAATTGATTTAAAGTTACCTCACAAACCTAACATTCACATTTGAATGTTAGGTTTTTTTAAGTGCTATGACTCTAAAAATAGACAGTAAAGGCATCCTATTTACTCTCTATTCTCTGCATTTTCATAAAATTTAACCCATTATAAGCAGTTTAAATGAATTAAATTTCATTGCATTTTACTCAACAACTTGAGGGGCTTCTGCACCTTCAGCTGGGACAGCTTGAACCGGTTCAGCAGACTCTACACTTGGGTCAGCTTGTACAGCCACACCATTTTGGGTATCCATTTCAGTAGTTGCCGCTTGCGCTATTGAAGCATCTGTTTGTGTGGTCGGTTGAGTCGCTTGAGCAGTTTCAGCAGATTGGTTTGAAGTACAACCTACAGTAGTAAAACCAATAGCTGCAAATGCCAGGGAAATGAGACCTAATTTTTTCATTGTTTAATTCCTTACTTGAAACATTCAAAGTCAGAGTTAACTTTGAAGGCTTATCATTCCTGACTTTTTTATTTCATGCGTCAGTTCTTGGTTCAAGTTTCGATGACTTCAGGTTGAACTTATGAAAAAAGTGTAAAGAAAATGCAATTCAACTTTTATAGTTGAATATATCTCCTAAGTCATTTATTTAATTTATTTTTTAGTGAATATGTGGTGCGATATAAACCCTTTTTGAAGGTGACTGAATCACAGTGTAGCTACACGGTATATCGGTTGCTTAACATTGTTACTCAGATCTCGACAAGCAAAAAAAAACTCATCCAAGGAGGTTGGATGAGCTATTAAAAAGCAAAAAAAATAAATAGAAACTACAGCGTTAGTATCTGGTTAAAGATAATACAGATTTGATTCTTTAAAAGGAAAGACTTGTTTTATCTGAATCTATATATTTTATATATAAAATATACACTAAATCATATTTTTATAATCTTTCTCCAGTTCATCTCCTCGTCTTATTCTAGACTTTAGATTTCTCTAAATGAATCGAAAAATTTTCATTCCTTGTTGTAAAGATGAATTTAGTAGAAATAAACATCGTTTAAGCTTGAATTATTTATAGTCGCCCACATTACCTTTGTATTGATGAATTACACACGCATGGCAGTTCAGATTAACGCAGTTAACACTGATGCCAAAGGACTGTACATGTTTAAAAACCCATTTAAGCGGAGATCTTCCATGGCAAATGAGCAAAACGAACAAACTCAGGACGTTCAAACGGAACAAACTGAACAGCAAGTTGAAAATCAACAAGCTGAAGTCGAAGTTTCTGTAGAAGACCTTCAAGCGCAAATCGCAACGCTGACTGAAAACTTAAAATATGAAAAAGCAGTTGCTGCAAATGCGAAGTATGAAGCAGAAAAAACTAAAGAACGTTTAGAGCGTGAAGCGGATACTGCGAAAAAATTTGCTTTAGAGAAATTTGCAAAAGAATTATTGGATTCAGTTGACAACCTTGAACGTGCAATTGCTGCTGCAGGTGATGAAAAAACTCCTTTATCAGAAGGTGTAGAACTCACACTGAAGTCATTATTAGCAACATTAGAAAAATTTGGTGTTGTGGCAGTTGACACTGAAAATGGTTTTAATGCTGATTTGCATCAAGCAGTAGGTATTGCTCCAGATGCAAAAGCGGGTGAGATTGGTACGGTACTTCAAAAAGGTTACACCCTTTCTGGCCGTTTACTTCGTCCTGCAATGGTCATGGTAGGCCAATAAGTCAAGAAATACGGGAGTTTGTAAAAATTTTTTAAGTTTTTAACTTGAAAAATAATGAATGGCTCTCATATCGGATAACAAGTGAAAGATCACAACAAAATTTTCGAGGAACACATCAATGGCTAAAATTATTGGTATTGACTTAGGTACTACAAACTCATGTGTTGCAGTACTTGAAGGCGATAAAGTTAAGGTAATCGACAACGCTGAAGGCGCTCGTACAACTCCGTCTATTATTGCGTATAAAGATGGTGAGATCCTTGTTGGTCAATCAGCTAAACGTCAAGCAGTAACAAACCCGAAAAATACATTATTCGCGATTAAACGTTTGATCGGTCGTCGTTACGAAGATCAAGCAGTTCAAAAAGATATTGGTCTTGTACCTTACAAAATCATCAAAGCTGACAATGGCGATGCTTGGGTTGATGTGAACGACAAGAAACTAGCACCACAACAAATCTCTGCAGAAGTTCTTAAGAAAATGAAGAAAACTGCGGAAGATTACTTAGGTGAAACAGTTACTGAAGCGGTAGTTACTGTTCCTGCATACTTCAACGATGCTCAACGTCAAGCAACGAAAGATGCTGGTAAAATTGCTGGTTTAGATGTTAAACGTATCATCAACGAACCAACAGCTGCAGCGCTTGCGTTCGGTATGGATAAGAAAGAAGGCGATCGTAAAATCGCGGTTTACGACTTAGGTGGTGGTACTTTCGACGTATCAATCATTGAAATCGCTGACCTTGATGGCGACCAACAAATCGAAGTGTTGTCTACAAATGGTGACACATTCCTTGGTGGTGAAGACTTTGACAACGCGTTGATCGATTACTTGGTTGAAGAGTTTAAGAAAGAACAAAATGTGAATCTGAAAAATGATCCACTTGCGCTACAACGTTTGAAAGAAGCTGCTGAGAAAGCGAAGATTGAACTTTCTTCTTCGAATGCAACTGAAATCAACCTTCCATACATCACTGCTGATGCGACTGGTCCTAAACACTTAGTGATCAACGTAACACGTGCGAAATTAGAAGGTTTAGTTGCTGACTTAGTAGCACGTACAATCGAGCCATGTAAGATTGCACTTAAAGATGCTGGACTTTCAACATCTGACATCTCTGACGTAATCTTGGTGGGTGGTCAGTCTCGTATGCCACTTGTACAACAAAAAGTACAAGAATTCTTCGGTAAAGAGCCACGTAAAGACGTGAACCCTGACGAAGCTGTGGCAATGGGTGCTGCGATCCAAGGTGCTGTACTTTCAGGTGACAAGAACGACGTTCTTTTACTTGACGTAACACCGTTGACACTTGGTATTGAAACAATGGGTGGCGTGTTAACTCCAATCATCGAGAAAAACACAACAATCCCTGCGAAAAAATCACAAGTGTTCTCTACAGCTGCCGATAACCAGCCTGCAGTAGACATTTCGGTTTACCAAGGTGAACGTAAAATGGCTCAACAAAACAAATTGTTGGGTAACTTCCAATTGGGCGATATCCCACCTGCTCCACGTGGCGTGCCGCAAATTGAAGTATCGTTCGACATCAACGCTGATGGTATCTTGAAAGTATCTGCGAAAGACAAGAGCACTGGTAAAGAGCAATCAATTCAAATTAAAGCAAACTCAGGTTTGAGCGATGCTGAAATTGAAGCGATGATCAAAGATGCTGAAGCGAATGCTGAAGAAGATCGTAAGTTTGAAGAACTTGCTAAAGCACGTAACGAAGCTGATGCATTAGTTTCTTCTGCTCAAAAAGCAGTAAAAGACCTTGGTGAACAAGTGACTGCTGATGAAAAAACTGCGGTTGAAACTGCTGTTTCAGAACTAGAAGCTGCAACCAAAGAAAATGATGTTGACGCGATCAAAGCGAAAACTGAAGCACTTCAAAACATCATCATGCCGATCACTCAACGTGCTTATGAAGCTGCGCAGGGTGCTCAAGGTGGTGCGCAAGGTTTTGATCCAAATGCATTCCAAGGTGATGCTGCTGGTCAACAACAAAAAGCGGACGACGGCGTTGTAGATGCTGAGTTCACTGAAGTGAAAGATGACAAAAAATAATTTGTCCTCTTAAATAAAAAACCGCGCGAAAGCGCGGTTTTTTTCGCTAGTGAAAAATTACCTAGGAATATAAGTTGATACTATTGAGAACAATAGACTACTAAATGAGATCCAAAGATTTGGATCTTTAAATTTATCTTTTATGCCTGATTTCACCAATTCTTGATGAAATTCTTCTGTATTTTTTGAGTTCAAAAGTACTTCAATTATTGATTTTAATTCTTGAGGTTCAATCGTTTCAGGTAGTTTTGGAGATAATTGATTTAAAATAGTTTCTAAAGGAGTGGTACGAGGTGAGCCTATTGTAATTCCATTTCCTTTATTATTTGAAAAAACTCCGTTAGAAATGTTAATACTGCGAAAGTTTGCAGCATCATTTATTCTCAGCCCATCTCCATCATTAAATGAAGAGTTAATTCCATCCAAATTTAAATCTTGTTTAGGTTTTATATCACTCATTTAGTTCCCCTATTAATTTTCTATTATGATTTAAAACATTATAAAACATAACATCAAGTTATAGTCTGAAAATAGAGCTCAATAAAAAAGCCCAATTTCCATTGGGCTTTTTTATTGACATCATTTACTCATCAAACGAACTTTCTAACTCTTCAAGTTCCATCATGAGTTCAAGCATTTTTTCTTCTGCTTGTGCTAATTTTCCTTTAAGCTCAGTTTGTTCATTCATCAATTTTAAAAGATCATCTTTCCGAGATGCATCATAAAGTGAAGCATCCCCTAAAGCATCCTCAATTTGAACTAAACGTGGTTGGATTTTCGCAATCTCAGCTTCCAGTTTTTCAATATTTTTACGAATTGGTCGGCTCATTTCACGGCGACGCGCAGCTTCTTTACGCTGTGCTTCTTTATCTACTTTAGAAACTACAGGCTTATCAATCACTTGAGATTTTACTGGCTCAGGTGCTTGCTGCCCTTGCTTCATCAACTCTGCACGTGCTTGACGTAACCAGTCTGCATAAGCGACCAGATCACCTTCAAACTCACGACATTTACCGTTATGCACTAGGAGTAATTCATCACAGACACTTGCAATCAATTGACGTTCATGTGACACCAGCACCACTGCCCCTTCAAAGTCTTGTAATGCCATAGTCAATGCATGACGCATATCCAAGTCTAAATGGTTGGTCGGTTCATCTAAAATTAAAACATTTGGACGCTGCCAGACAATCAAAGCCAATGCTAAACGTGCACGCTCACCCCCAGAGAAGCTTTCACACGGCGTATCCATACGCTCACCAGAGAAACCAAAACTCCCTAAGAAGGCGCGTAAAGTCGCTTCACTAATCTTCTTATCTGCAATACGAGACAACTGCAACATTGGACTCGCATTACCATCTAATGCATCCATTTGATGTTGGGCGAAATAACCAATATTAAGTAATTCGGATGCTTTGCGTTGACCTTGAATTAAAGGTAAATCACCCACCAATGATTTAATTAATGTGGACTTACCTGCACCATTCATTCCCAGTAAACCGATACGGCTGGTTGGCGTGATTTGTAGTTTCACATTGGTCACAATCAGTTTGTCACCATAACCAATATCAGCACTATCCAGTTGTAACAACGGAGAACTCATTTTGGTCGGCTCACGGAAGCTAAAGGTAAAAGGCGTATCGACATGCGCAGCAGAAAGCTCTTGCATTCGTTCAAGCTGTTTAATACGACTTTGTGCCTGTTTCGCTTTGGTTGCCTTAGCTTTAAAACGATCAATATATTTTTGCAGATGTGCACGTAGCTCGAGCTGTTTCTCATAGGCTTGTTGTTGCTGAGCTAAACGTTCACTTCGGGTACGTTCAAATGTTGAATAGTTGCCGGTATAAAGCATTAATTCTTGGTTTTCGATATGCAAAATATGGTCGGTAATGGCATCCAAGAAATCACGGTCATGCGAAATCAGTACCAATGTGCCTTCATATGCTTTTAACCAATCTTCTAACCATAAAATAGCATCTAAATCTAAATGGTTCGTCGGTTCATCAAGTAAGAGTAAATCTGAACGACTCATCAAAGTACGTGCAAGATTTAAACGCATACGCCATCCACCAGAGAAACTTTTTACACTAAGTTCTGACTGATGTTCAAAGAAGCCTAGCCCAGCCATCAGTTGTGATGCTTTAGACGGCGCTGAGTAGCCACTAATTTCATCAAAACGACCATATAGATTTGCCAAATCTTGATCAGATAATCCCTCAGGATGCTCAAGTTTGTGTTGGATATCCCAATACTCTTCATCACCGGATAGAACGAAATCAATCGCTTTCATATCCAGCGCTTTAATCTCTTGCGCCATATGCGCCACTGTCCAAACCGATGGTCGTGTTAATGAGCCACCATCTGATTCCATGCCTCCAAGTAATGCTGAAAACAACGTCGATTTTCCTGCACCATTGACACCTGTTAAACCAATCTTCCAACCAGGGTGAAGTTGCATAGACGCTTTTTCAAATAAAATGCGACCGCCGCGGCGAATGGTAAGTTGGTCTAACTGAATCATAGATATTCAAACAAATAAGTATTGGATGGCGCATTTTAATGGATTTCAACCAGAACAACCAAAAATTAATCCATCTTTCATCTTCATTTCATTCTTGACATAAAAAAGCCATCACTTAGGATGGCTTTTGAATCATTCAAAACTTTATGATTTAGTCAGTAAAAGTTACTTTAGCAATGGCCTTTTTACCTGCTTGAACAATCACTGTTTTATTTTCGTTAATTGAGAATGATGCATCCACCACCTCCCAATCGACTTTAACGGCTCCACGTGAAACAGCATCTTTGGCTTGCGCTGCATTTTTGGTTAAGCCCGCTGCACGAACAATAGAAGCAATAAACATTTCACCACCGAATTCACCACGTGAAATCGTCACTTCTGGCGTTCCTTCAGGAAGCTCACCTTCTGTGATGATATTCCCTGCACCTTTATGTGCATTCGCAGCAGCTTCGCTTCCATGGAAACGCTCCACTAACTCGAGCGCTAAGATACGTTTAATTTCTTGAGGGTTACGACCTTCAGCCATTTCTTTCAATAAGCCTTCGATCTCTTCCATTGACTTGAAGCTCAGCAGTTCGAAATATCGCTCAATTAAGCTGTCTGGCATTGAAAGTACTTTTTGGTACATCGCACCAGGTGCATCAAATACACCAATGTAGTTACCTAAAGATTTAGACATTTTGTTGACGCCATCTAAACCTTCAAGAATTGGTACAGTGATACACACTTGTGGCTCTTGATTATAACGACCTTGTAAAGTACGCCCCATCAACAAGTTAAAGGTCTGATCCGTACCACCTAACTCAACATCTGCCTCGAGCGCGATAGAGTCATAGCCTTGCACCAATGGATATAAAAACTCGTGAATCGCAATCGGCTGTTGGTTGTTATAGCGTTTAGTAAAGTCATCACGTTCAAGCATACGTGCAACCGTTTGCTGTGAAGCCAATTGGATCAGATCAGCAGCAGTTTTTTGAGCAAACCATTCTGAGTTAAACACCACCTTAGTTTTATTTGGATCAAGAATTTTGAACACTTGTTCCTGATAGGTTTTCGCGTTTTCTAAGACTTGCTCACGTGACAATGGTGGACGAGTTGCACTTTTACCTGTTGGGTCACCAATCATCGCAGTGTAATCACCAATCAAGAAGAATACTTCATGACCTAAGTCTTGGAACACTTTAAGCTTGTTAATTAATACCGTATGACCTAAGTGTAAGTCTGGTGCTGTAGGATCAAAACCCGCCTTAATTTTCAAAGGACGATTCAATTTTAATTTCTTCAGAAGATCTTCTTCTGAAATAATTTCATGTGTGCCTCGTTGAATGAGGGCAAGTTGTTCTTCAGCAGGCAGGAAATTTGACATCACAAAACCCAAATACATCTGTTGTTCAATTTGTGCGATATACTAACACTTTTTCAGCACAATGCAGGCTTAAGAATAATCATGACCACAATCTACATTGGTGTAATGACTGGCACGAGTATGGACGGCGTCGATTTTGTAGCCGCTTCTTTTGATCCATTACAGATCCATGCAACGCTGACATTAGCCTTTGATCCAGATTTACGTGATGAACTGATGGCACTTACTTTGCCAGACGATAATGAAATTGACCGCATGGGTAAAGCTGATGTCGCTTTAGCACAGATGATCGGTCATGGAATCAATCAACTTATACAAGAAAATAATCTCGATAGAACTCAAATAAAAGCTATTGGATCTCATGGTCAAACGATTCGTCATCGTCCCGAACATGGATTTACCCTGCAAATTGGTGATCCCAATATTATTACTGAAATCACTCAAATTCCTGTGGTATCAGATTTTAGACGCCGTGATATGGCTGCTGGTGGTCAAGGTGCACCTCTAGTGCCAGCATTCCATCAAGCCTTATTTCAGCATCCGACGATACACCGTGTGATCTTAAATCTCGGTGGAATTGCCAATGTCAGTATGTTACCTGCGGGTGATCCTAAAGGCGTATATGGCTTCGATACTGGACCAGCCAATATTTTGATGGATGCTTGGTGTGAACGTTACACAGGGCAGCCTTATGATGAAAATGGCAATTGGGCTGCTTATGGTACGCCTATTCGTGCTTTGCTTGATCGTTTGCAATCACATGACTTTTTCTCGAAAGAGCCGCCAAAAAGTACTGGTCGTGAAGACTTTAATTTGGAATGGTTGGATGAACAAATTGCGGATTGGCGTAGCGATGTTGAATACGATGAACTTGAAGATACGCCTGAAAATGTTCAAGCAACGCTGATGAAACTCACGACACGTGCCATTAAGAAAGCCATTTATCGCTCCCCTATGAACACAGGTGAAGTTTATGTCTGTGGGGGTGGTGCATACAACTCACAATTATTAGAACAATTACGTTGGCGTTTACGTAAACATGAGTGGAGTGTTCAAACCACAGCAGATTTGGGATTAGCACCGACTTGGGTGGAGGCGACCGCTTTTGCGTGGTTGGCTATGCGATTTGTAAACCAACTTGCTGGTAATTTACCTGAAGTGACAGGAGCTCAAGGAGATCGAGTTTTAGGAACGATCACTGCTGTTTAAATGAAGAATCGATGTATCCACTATCCTGAGTTGATACATCGATTTACCTAAACAGGTGCAAAATTCAATTTTGAAAGTGGCGAGTTTACAGCAAAAATTCGATGTCTACATTCAGTAAAGCCATTTTCCCTTAAACGCTGAAGATGCATATCTAGATAATCCTCTGCATCTGATTGGCTTTCAAATAAGTAAATTCCACCTGCTTCTTTGGACGCTTCATTTTCAGTCCAAATTTTCCAAATCAAGCCTTTCTCATTTGCTATTGAATCCGCGAGTGTTTTGAAACTTTCAAACATTTCATGACCCCAAGGTCCATCATAGGGAAAATCAATTTGTAGAATAATTGCCATTCAACTTTTCCTTATATACGCGCATCTTTGATTAAGTCATCAATAGCTTGTGTTAATTTTTCCAATGCCACATAACCAGAGCCTATGATTTTGACATTGTCTCCATGACGTATCACAAAACTTGGGAACCCTTTTATGCCCCAACTTCGGTTAAGCTTGAACTCTTCATAGGTCGCTGTTTGGGTCTCAGGTAATTCAAACAACGTTGAGAATACGTCAAAATCTAGCTCAAATGTTTCACATATACTTCGATAATATTCAAGCTCGTTCGGATCTTCACCATCCACATAAAATTTATATTGGATTGCTGAAAAAAATGCCAAAAGTTTTTCATCATGATGATCATGGTCTTGCCAAAGTTGTCGAGCAACGTAAATAGCACGTGCTGAAGGCTCAGTATCATAATTAAAATGTGCTCTTTCTAACAATTTTTCAGTGAAAGGTTGTTGAGTCAGTCTCTGAATATTTTTCCATTCGGTGCGTAAAAAATTCTTGAAAGTATCAGTCCAAGCATCACCTCCACCAGGTCTTAAACCACCGCTAATCACTTGAAAGCCAACACCATGCTGAATTGCATATTCACGCGCTTGTTTAATGATATTTGAACTTCCCCAACACCATGAGCACATTGGGTCACCCACATAAATCAGGCTGAGGTCAGATGCTACATTGACCACTGCATTTTGGCCTTTTTCCAATTCGGCTACTGAACAAGTACCAGTTTCTAAATCACAATTCATTGTCATTGCTATGTCCTCAATTTGCTAAATCAGATCATTTGCTACATCTGATCAATTGACTTAACTTAGCGGTTCTATAATGATGTGAATAGACAATAAAAATGAAAGGTGGTGTTCGATTTTATGAACAGCTTACCCTACTCAATCGATGACCTATATTGGTTCGTACTGATTGCAGATGCTGGAAGTTTATCCGCGGCAGCAAGACGTTATGATATTGCTAAATCCACGTTATCTAATCGACTTTCAAGACTTGAAGAATCCTTAAATATTAGATTATTAAATCGAAATACCAATTCAAGCTCACTAACTGATGCTGGTAAGATTTTCTTAAAAGAAATCTCCCCCCTATTTCATCAGATTGAATCGCTGACGAACGACCTCACACAATTAGAAATACAACCCAAAGGTCGAATTCGAATAGCTGCTTCGGGAACTTTTGGAAAATTGGTGGTATTGCCTTTAATCTCTCAATTTTTAATTGAATATCCACACATTGATATTGAAATTGATTTGAATGACACTAAAGTTGATTTGATTTCTGGAGGATATGACTTAGCCATCAGACTTGGTGATTTAGCAGACTCTACACTCCATGCTCAAAAGGTTGGACAAGTTCGAAGAATTTTATGCGCCAGTCCAACCTATCAAATGCGTTGTGGCATTCCTGAACACCCAGAGCAACTGTGTGATCATCATTTTATCTCACATAACCGCGAGCTGTCCAAAATCAAACTTTTCAAAAACGGTACGATAAAAAAAATTAAAATTTATACACATCTGATGGTGACACCATCCGAACATGCTCTTGCTGCTGTAGAAGCACATTTAGGTATTGCCGCCGTTGCAGAAATCCAAGTGGCCCATCAATTAGTCAACTCAACGTTGATTCATATTTTACCTGAATGGTCTCTAATCCCTGAAGATGTCCACTTGGTTACTCCGAGCTTAAGCTATCGGACCTTAGCTTTGAGACTTTGCTTAACGTTCTTACAAAAACAAATCCCAATACAAATACACCGTTTAATCAACCCATAATATTGTCAGACAATGAACGACCTTCTTTCACCTAGAACTGACCCGTTCAGCCCTAGTTCTATCATCCAAATTTGATAAAGATATGTAAAGGAAAGAGGATATTGATTATGGAAAAACAACAACGAATCACTGAGTTTCAAAAAGGTAATCTTATTTTTGATGTAATAGATAGCGGTCCAATTGATGGCACTCCAATTGTGCTATTACATGGTTTTCCTGAAACATCAAAAATTTGGCAGCATAGTGCCGAAATACTAAACCAACATGGTTTTCGCACCTATGCGTTAAACCAACGTGGATATAGCTTAAGGGCTCAACCAAAGAAACGTGCAGATTATGCCATTCAACATTTAGCAGATGATGTAAATGTTTTACTCGACTTAATTGGAGAGCCTTCATATATCGTAGGACACGACTGGGGCGCAGTCGTTGCTTGGGAAGTTGCTCTACGTTATCCTAATAAAATTAAACATTTGACCGCGATCTCCGTCCCTCACAAAGCAGCATTTATGCGGGCTTTTTACAGCAGTACACAACTTTTTAAATCCTATTATATGGGACTATTTCAGCTTCCATGGATACCTGAGTTGCTCTTTAATAAAACACCTCAAATTGGCGAGGCTTTATTAAAAAATTCTGGAATGACAGTTGAACAATTAAATGACTTTAAACAAGAAATGATTATAGAAAAACGGCTCAGCCCATCACTCAATTGGTATCGAGGTTTACCTTTTAGCTCTAATAAAACGCTATTCAATAAAGTCAAAGTTCCCACTTTATTTATTTGGGGCAAAGATGACGTTGCAATTGATGCTAAAGGTGTTCAGTTCAATCAAAATTATGTTGAAGGTCCATATACGGAAATTCATTTAGAGGCGAATCATTGGATTCCAGTTCAAAATTATCATGAGCTGACTGATTTAATTCTGAAAGAACAGCAAAAATTATCATAAAAAAAGCCCGCTTAGCGGGCTTTTTTTGCTGCATATTAAATTGAGAATGAAGATCCACAACCACATGTCGTTGTCGCATTAGGATTTTGCACGATAAAGCGTGATCCTTCCAAACCTTCAACATAATCCACAACTGAACCAACGAGATATTGATAACTCAGTGAGTCAACAAGCATCTTCACATCACCATTCACAAATTCAGCATCGTCTTCATTTTGAGATTCAGCAAAATTGAATCCGTAAGAAAAACCAGAGCAACCACCACCTGTCACATATACACGTAACATCAAATCTTGATTTCCTTCGCTCTCACGAAGTTGACGAACTTTATTCGCAGCATTGTCAGTCAGCTCAAGTGCTTGGGCAGTCATGATGGATTCCTCAAAAAATTAAATAGGCTTTGAAATTAAAAGACCATATATCAAGTATAACATACTCAATATATGGTCATAACTCGAACTTTAAAGTTTATTCAGAGTAAATTTATCGGATTTAAATGTAACGTCCTATGAACTTATTTGTAGTTCTCATCCTGCAAGCTACATTCGAAGTTTGTCGGTTCATTCTTACAACGGAACTGCCAAAGTAGTTTCATCATTTGTTTGTTGTAAACACCTTGTTTAGTAAGTGCAATACGAGATTCACGCATTAATTTTTGATAACCAGGTTTATCTCCAGCTGGAACATTCATCCAATATTTAGCCGGAATATCCGCTTTCATTTTGCCTAAAATTTGATTCGCACGTGGTAATTGTGTTTTCACCCAATCACGCGATTTCTGACCGAAACCTTCAGGGAATTTATCATGACGAATGATGATATTACCGGTCACTTGAAGAATTGGATAATTCACAATTGCACCTTTCGTTCCTAGCCCTTTATGAAGTTCTAAAGGACGGAATACCGCTGCTGGTGCACCAATAATATCAACTTGGCCATTATTGAATTTACTCCCAAAATTAGTGACATCAGAACTCACTGCTTGCGCACCAATTTGCTGTACCATAATTTTTTGTGCCTGATCATAATCAAGTACGGCGATCTTTTTACCCGCAGCTTTAGCAACCGTATTAATACTACGATCACGCACCATTAAATAAGCATCGCCAACAGGAATCACTCCTGCAACTTCATAGTTGCCATTTTTCATATGCTTTGCAAAGGTTGGACTTGCTAAACCTTGCATAACTTTGACAGCTAAATTGAGATTAGTAATCGCACCAATGGCATCTAAAGAGCCAGTGAAATTATTAAACTGACGACCGCGCATCCCTGTGATACTGACACCGTCACATTTACCTGCTTTGAAATCTTCAGCAATTACGCCTTCATTTTGTCCGACTTTAAGCTCAATATCAGCTCCCCACTGCTTAGCAGCAAGTTGATAATCTTTCATTAACGCATAGACATCGCCGTTTTTCCCGACGAGATCAAACACGCAGACGACTTGCTTTGCTTGTGAAGCCGTTGCAGCAGTCATTAAACCTGCTGATAATAATAATGTTTTGGTTAAATTCATTTTATTGTTTCCTATTCCTTCTTTCTTATAGTCTCGAATATCCCATATCGAACACCTTAAACTTCAGTGTCAGTGTGTTGAACTAAAATGAGATTACACGATCCAATTGTGTAGATACTGATCCTGAGATGCTGTATGTATATGGTTTTTAGATACAGATCATTTAAATACTACTTATTGTGATTAAAGCATACTTTTTTCTTATAAATGTGCATTGGCGAAAATGACATAAAATGAATAAAAAAAATCCTAGACCAGGTCTAGGATTTTTTCTTTAGAAATCAGAATTATTCACCACCAAGTGAACATTCGAAGTTGGATTTATCGACAGAGCAACGTGCTTTCTTAAGAACAGACATCATCTCTTTGTCATAAATACCTTGTTTAGTGAGATCCATACGACCATCACGAAGTAGTTTTTGATATTTCAGCTTTTCTTCAGCTGAGAATTGCATTTTGTACTTAGCAGGAATTTCACCCTCTAAACGCTTGATCATTGCGTAGCTTTTCGGCAAGTTTTTAACAAACCAATCACGTGATTTTTGACCAAACCCTTCAGGGAATTTTTCAGGCTTCATCACAAAGTTTGCTGTAATGTGTACCACAGGGAAATCAAACATTGCCCCTGTATTGCCTAAACCTTTATAAATTTCAAGAGGCTTATAGGCATATGCTGGTGCACCCACCATATCCACCTGACCATTATTGAACTTCGCAACAAAGTTCGAAACATCAGATCCTACTGCTTGAGCACCTACACGTTGCACCATAATTTTTTGTGCTGGATCATAGCTTAATACTGCGAATTTCTTACCAGCAGCTTTTTCGATTGAATCAATTTTTTTATCACGCACGAAAATATATGCTGCCCCTAGTGGTGCAATACCAGCAACTTCATATTTTTTCCCACCGAGATTTGTGACCATCTTTGCAGCATTACGTTTGTCTAAAGCAAAAGTAATCGCACGTTGTGCAATTGCATTTGATGGTGCGCCACCTAAAGAGTCAATCGAACCCACAAACTTGTTATATTGACGAGCACGCATCGCTGTTAAGAAAACAGCATCACACTTACCTGCTTTAAAATCATTATCGGCTACAGCCTCATCTTGACGTGGAACCAGATTGATATCTGCACCCCAGCCCTTTGCTGCCAATGCCCATTCTTGAGCCATTTGAAACGATTCACCAGACTTACCGAGTAAATCAAATACACACACATCAACCTTTGCTTGAGCAGTTGAAACCATACCCATGGTTGAAGCCGCCAATAAAGCCAGAGTTGTTTTTTTCATTCTTAGTTCCTTTTAAGCATTTAAATGGATTCTTTTCCATGACAAAAATTTTAATCACTCTCTATTTAAAAAAATAGAGCTATTGCTCTATTTTTTATTATCTAATTATAAACTATTGAATTTTATAGTTTTAATTATTTATTAATTTCGTAAATTCTTATTTAATTATCTTTATATTTCATATAATAAATAAAATATGTGACTTCAAGCACATCATTTTATTGAAATTAATTCCAAAAAAATGACTTAAGATTTTAGATAGATACAAAAAAAGCACTCCTAAGAGTGCTTTTTTTAACTTATTGCATTAAGCATCAATATCTGCATTCAATGCATTCTCTTCAATAAATGCACGACGTGGTTCAACATCATCACCCATGAGACAAGAGAACATGCGATCTGCTTCAATTGCATCATCAATTGTCACTTGAAGCATATTACGATTTTCAGGATCCATCGTGGTTTCCCAAAGCTGCTCTGCATTCATCTCGCCCAAGCCTTTATAGCGTTGGATCATCATGCCACGGCGTGAATCTGCCAATACTTGTTGCCATACTTGATGGAAGTTAGCAACATTGACTTTACGCTCACCTTTTTGCAAATAAGCCCCGTCTTCAAGTAACGTAAACCAACTCTTTGAGTTTTGAAGTAAACGTTTATATTCACCTGAACCCAATAAACCAGCATCTAATAAATAGTGATGAGGAAGGTTGTGTACATACACTGTTAAACGTGGCCAATAATGTGTTTCACGTGAACCATCTGCGAGTTCTTTTTCGAATGCTTCGAGCGTGAATTCAGGTCTTAAGCTTGGCTGTTGTGTTTCAATTGCTTGACGCAATTGCTCAGCCCAAGACGTCACATAAGCTTCATCTTGATTTTGATCTAATTTAAATGCATCTAAACCAAGTAAAGCATCTAACAAAGTTGCAGGATAACGAATCGTTAATCGCTGTAAGCTTTTTTGTGATGTCTGATAATCAGCAATGACTTTTGCAAGCGCTTCACCACGAATCGCAGGTGCGTCAGCACTGATATGTAATGCCAACTCATCAATTGCATTAGAAATTAAATATGTTTCAAGCGCATCATTATCTTTAATATACTGCTCTTGCTTACCTTTCTTTAATTTATAAAGTGGTGGCTGAGCAATATAAATATGACCACGTTCCACTAATTCCGGCATTTGACGGAAGAAGAACGTTAATAACAGCGTACGAATATGTGAACCATCCACGTCCGCATCGGTCATAATAATAATTTTGTGGTAACGTAATTTGTCTGGATTATATTCTTCACGACCGATACCACAACCTAATGCTGTAATCAGTGTTCCGACCTCAGCAGAAGAAATCATCTTGTCAAAACGAGCACGTTCCACGTTTAAGATTTTACCTTTGAGCGGTAAAATCGCTTGCATTTTACGGTTACGACCTTGTTTCGCTGAACCACCTGCTGAATCACCCTCGACAAGATATAGTTCAGATAAAGCTGGATCTTTTTCTTGACAGTCCGCCAATTTACCAGGAAGACCTGCTATATCAAGCGCACTCTTACGGCGAGTCATTTCACGTGCTTTACGCGCCGCATCGCGTGCACGTGCGGCATCAATAATTTTACCCGCAATTGATTTAGCTGCAGCTGGATTTTCAAGAAGATACTCTGAAAAAGCTTTATTCATTGCTTGTTCAACAGCAGGTTTTACCTCGCTCGATACCAATTTTTCTTTGGTTTGAGAAGAGAATTTTGGATCAGGAACTTTCACTGAAACAATTGCTGTTAAACCTTCACGTGCATCATCACCAGAAACTGCAACCTTCTCTTTTTTGAGTAAGTTTTCGTTTTCCATGTAGTTATTAAGGCCACGAGTTAAAGCAGCTCGGAAACCAGCTAAGTGAGTACCACCATCTTTTTGAGGAATGTTATTGGTAAAGCAACGTACGTTTTCTTGGTACGTATCATTCCATTGCAATGCAACTTCAACACCAATGCCATTATCAGCTTGCGTGGTAAAGTGAAAAATATCGTTAAGATGCGTTTTTCCTTCGTTAATGTATTTAACGAATTCTGATAAACCACCCTCATAATCAAATACATGTTCTAAACCAACACGTTCGTCACGTAGAACAATTCGGACGCCCGCATTTAAAAATGACAGTTCACGTAAACGACGAGCTAAAATATCGACATTGAAAATGGTCTGACTGAATGTTTCAGCACTTGGATAAAAACGTACACGAGTACCTGAACGATCTGTATCGCCCACCACCTTTAAAGGGTATTGAGGGTCACCATGGCGGTATTCTTGTTCATGAATTTTACCAGCACGATGAATTGTGAGTTCCAGTTTACTAGACAAAGCGTTTACAACTGAAACACCTACACCGTGTAAGCCACCAGAAACCTTATAGCTGTTGTCATCAAACTTACCACCCGCATGAAGAATCGTTAAGATGACTTCAGCAGCAGATACACCTTCTTCAGGGTGAATATCTGTGGGAATACCACGACCGTTATCTGCGACAGAAACAGATTCGTCTTCGTGAATGGTAACCAGAATTTCATCACAGTGACCAGCAAGGGCTTCATCAATCGAGTTGTCCACCACTTCAAACACCATATGGTGTAAACCAGTACCATCATCCGTATCACCAATATACATGCCTGGACGCTTACGTACTGCATCTAAACCACGTAATACCTTGATGCTAGAGGAATCATAAGCCTTTTCAATGGTTTGTTCTGTTTGAGAAGCAGCTTGATCTTCTGAACTCATGGTTACTCCCTAGTGAAAAAAAGGTCTATCCAAAGATGGAGAAAACTTCAAAAAATTATTGCACAACAACTTGAACAGAACCGTTTTCAACATTGAATAATTGATAGGAAATAGACAAATCATGTAAATGCTTTTGTACAGATTCATGGTCTAAAGTGGTAATGAAAACTTGACTACCAAGTTGGCTCAATCGCTCAATTAAACGTTGTTGTGCGGTTATATCTAATTCTGCTGTCACATCATCTAATAATACCACAGTTTCCTTATTAGACGCATGCAACATTGCGATCTGTGACAATTTTAAAGCCATGATTAATAATTTTTTTTGCCCCCGTGACAGTACGGCATCTGCATCTCCTGTTGGGGTTTTTAACTTTAAATCTGCACGGTGTGGACCATATTCTGTATAGCGTCTTTCGCAGTCTTTTTGATGATACAAAATCAAGTCTTCAGCCAAGCCATGTTCCACATGAAAGCCTGCTGCATACTCCATATGGATCTCGATATCTGGTAATAGTGTTTTAAGATCTTGCTGAAAAAATATCTGCCACTGTTCAACAATAGCCTGACGTTGTAAATGTAATATTTCACCGTACTCACTAAGCATTTTGTTCCATGCTTCTAAATCTTGCACCGTCAGATTACGTTTTGATTTTAATAAGCTATTTCGTTGTTTTAATGCTCTAGAATAAAATTGCCATGCATAGTAAAAATCTGGTTCCACGTGAAACATTAACCAATCAAGCAATTGTCGTCTTGGTTTAGCTCCGTGATCAATAATATCTGTACTCAGAGGGTCAATAAGCTGTAATGGTAAAATTTTGGCTAGCTGTCCTTGCGTGGCAATACTATCCCCATTCACTTTAATATTTTGCTCACCTGTAATGAGCTTTTGCATACCAATCTTTTCAGTAGCAGACTGTGCAAATACAATCGCATCCTGCATTTGATTTTGAATGTAATGTTTAGGAATATGTGTACGAAAAGATCGACCAGTGGCCAATAAGTGAATTGCTTCTAATATAGACGTTTTTCCTGAACCATTTTGTCCATAAAAAACATTAAACGGTTGCAACTCTTGGAGTGCAACCGCTTTTAAATTTCTCACACGCTGGATATTTAAACGCGTAATGAACATGACCAGATTAAACTAAATCAAAAACAACATTAAACACGCATCGGCATGACGACATAAGTTTGATCTTGATGAGCAGGATCTTGAACCAATACAGATTGGTTTGCCTCAGTCATTGTCATTAATACATCATCACCATCCAACACATTCAATACATCCAAAATGTATTGTGCGTTGAATGACATTTCCATAGGTGCATTATTGTATTGAATCGCAAGATCTTCAACTGCCTCATCTTGCTCAGGGTTATTGGCACGAAGTTGCAGTGAATCTGGATTGAAGTTTAAAAATACACCACGTAATTTTTCGTTACTCAGAATAGCAACTCGCTGTAATGATTGTTTGAAAATATCATGTGCAATCGTAACTGTTTTATCACCGCCACGAGGAATAACACGTCGATAATCAGGGAATTTACCATCAATTAATTTTGTAGTAATACGAACAGTAATATCACCCTGCTCTTTATCACGGCTTGGAATTGTCAAAGTAACATTCAGCAGTTCACGACCAATTAACAACGAGAGTTGATTATCTTCGATACTCAATAGACGCTGTAATTCACCGACCGCTTTACGAGGCACAATTGCTTGCACTAACTGCGAAGCATTCGAACTGGCCAATGTTTCACAAAGAGCAAGACGATGTCCATCTGTCGTCACTGCACGAAGCTGATTTTTATCAATTTCAAGTAAAGTACCTGTAAGATAAAAACGGACATCCTGAACAGCCATCGCAAAAGAGGTTTTTTCAAATAAACGTTTTAGTTCACGTTCAGTGACCTGAACTTGAGTCCCTTGACTATTTTCAGTCGTTAATAAAGGGTAATCCTCAGCAGATAATGTTCCTAATACAAAGCGGCTATTACCAGATTTCAAAATACAACGCTGGTCTTCTGTGATTTGTAAATCAATCAGTGCTGCTGTCGGTAAAGATTTACAGATATCCATCAATTTACGTGCGGGTACTGTGGTTTGACCTGCTTGTAAACATGCTCCCTCTAAAAGCGTTGTACTCGCAACAAGTTCAACTTCAAGATCGGAACCTGTAATCGTCAGTGCATCTTGAGTAACCTGAACTTTGACGTTTGAAAGAATATTTAACGTATGGCGACGTTCTACAGCACCTACAACATGAGACAAAACATTGAGTAAGCTTTCTTTCGCGATCTTCAAACGCACGATGGATTTCCTCTAAAAACAGTATATCGACGACAGACTAAAACACTTTTAATCATGTACTATGCGGCAGAATATGCCGCATTGCAAGAATAGAATTTAAACAGATTTAGCTTTGTAATAAGCGCATTAAATTTTTGTAATCTTCATTAAAGATGGGATCTTCAGCACACAAACTCTGCACTTTTTCACAGGCATGCATGACTGTACTGTGATCACGACCACCAAATGCCATGCCAATTTCAGGAAAACTGTCGCCCGTTAATTCTCTCGCAAGCCCCATTGCTAATTGACGTGGTCGAGCATAAATACGAGTTCGTTTAGGTCCAACCAACTCTTTCAATGGGATACGAAAATATTCACTGACTACACGCTGAATATTTTCGGTGCTAATAGTACGAGCACGAATCGCAAGAACATCTTTCAGTGATTCTCGCACCACATCTAAGTCGATTGGTGTCCCTTTAAAACGAGAAATCGCGACGACTTTATTTAATGCACCCTCAAGTTCACGTACGTTTGCCACAACTTGCTGTGCAATAAAGAGCGCACAGTTACGAGGCAAATCGATACCATTACTTTCAGCTTTTTTAAGTAAAATCTCAATTCGAGTTTCAATATCAGGCGGTTCTACCCCTACCGATAATCCCCATGAAAAGCGAGATACCAAACGAGGATCTAACTCGGTCAACTCTTTAGGATAGCGATCTGAGGTCAAAATAATTTGTTTAGATTCATCTAATAAGGCATTAAACGTGTAAAAAAACTCAACTAAGCTGGCTTCTTTACCTGCAAGTAAATGGATATCATCCACTAAAAGTAAGTCCAGTGAACGGCAATTTTTTTTAAATTCTTCGACTTTACCTTGTTGAAGTGAACTCACAAAATCCTGAACAAAACTTTCAGCAGTCATGTACATCACACGAGCATTTGGTTTAGCTTGTAATAAAGCATTACCCACTGCTTGCATCAAGTGGGTCTTACCTAAACCAGTCGGACCGTATAAAAATAACGGGTTATGTTGAGGTTCGCCTAACTGAGTTAACACTTTACGGCAGGTTTCTGCCGCCATTTGATTTGAACGCCCTTCGACGAACAATGCAAAATTAAACAGCGGATTTAATAATCGTTTTTTTGATGTTTTTGTATTTTGCTGCTCATTGCTTTCTTTTTTTGCTCTGACTACAGGTGCTGCTGCTGAAGACTCAAGCGCTGCAGTTGTTGTCGCAGGTTGCTCTGAAGCAGATAAAATCGCGCCTGGTCGTGAGTCGACTAAAATTTCAACTTTACAAACACGTCCTTCAGACATTTGTTCTGCAAGAATGCTAATTAATTCTAAATGATGTTCTTGAATATAGCGTGTCCAGTAAGGATTAGGTGCATAAAGCTTTAAAACACCATCTACCTCTTCGGCAACCAATGGACGTATCCACATTGCAAAGACATTATCTGAGAGCTCTTGTCGCAAGCGATTTAAGCAGTCTGTCCACAGCATGTGAAACCCCTCATTCCATTTAAATTTAAAAACAACCCCATGAGATTGGGGAGGCAATCATACCCAAGTTATCCACATATGTCATGAGTAATTTTGAACTTTAAACACAAATAATCAAATTTAAAAGTCTAAATTTAAATTTAAAATAGGGTGTGGATAAGGTTTTCCACAAACTGTGGATAAATAAAAGCAATAACTTATCCACAATCTATAAAAAATATGAAAACATAGTTATCAACAACCTAAGTATATATATTTAAAAAAAAATAATGCCTTATCCATAGAAAATTACAACCCTAATAGTAATAAATTTAAATTTATAAATTTGAATTTATTTAATAAGATTCGGTTTTCTGTGGATAATCATTCCTTGTGTTTAAATTTGAATTCAAATTTAAAAATCAGTCATAATTAAATTTCATCTTGTGTATAAGTTTATGGATATTTCTGTGGTTAACTTAAATACTATAATAAAAACATATATTTATTTTGTGTATAAATAGACTATTTAACAAATTTGTATCTTTCTCAGACTCAAGCAACTTTCATCAAAAGTGTTACACAATACTGTTTAATATTGACAGAACAAACAATGCACAATACAATCGCGAACCTTTATAGAACACCAACTTTGGAGTTTCGATATGAAACGTACTTTCCAACCATCTGAATTAAAGCGTAAACGCGTTCATGGTTTCCGTGCTCGTATGGCGACTAAAGCTGGCCGTCAAGTATTAGCTCGTCGTCGTGCAAAAGGTCGTCACAGCTTAACTGTTTAATACCAGTTTAGTTTATCGACGATTTGGGTGTTATGACACTTTATAGTTTCAGTCCAGAGGTGAGAATCCGCTGTGCTGCAGATTACAAAGGTGTATTTGATGGTGCGCTTTTTAAAGTGCATCAACCCCATTTCTTATTTTTAGCTACACCAACTAAACAGCCTAAAAGCCGTTTAGGTATTGTTGTTGCTAAAAAGAAAGTGCGCCGTGCACATGAAAGAAATCGAATAAAACGTATTGCTCGCGAAAGTTTTCGCTTAAATCAGCAAGATATAGATTTATTGGATATTGTGGTCATGCCTAAGGTAGGTATTGAGTCGATTCCGAATGCTGAATTGCATAAGCAATTACAATTTGCATGGCAGAAGCTACAGCGTCTTGTAAAAAAACATCATAAAATATCAGTTACCTCTCCTCAAAGTTAGAGGTGGCCAATGGTCCGTATATTGCATTGGTTGATTCGTTTCTATCAAATTGCGATTAGTCCGCTCCTTGGACCTCGTTGCCGTTATTTCCCAACTTGTTCTCAATACTCGTTAGAAGCTATTCATATACATGGCCCGATTAAAGGTGTCTGGTATGCAACGCGACGGATTTGTCGTTGCCATCCGTGGGGTGGAAGTGGATATGATCCTGTTCCCAAAAAAGCAATTCGTTTTATTTCATTTCAGCAAATAGATTCTCAAATGACTCACGTTACTGTACCCTTGCGTGAGCGTTTATTGAACCAAAAATCACTCTAACCAATTGGGGTAATCGATATGCAACAATGGGCCAGGTTTGCAATTCTCGGGGCCATGTTTGTCACCGCATATTTGCTTATTCTTGCTTGGCAAAAAGACTATGGTCAAACTGAAACAACTGCTGCGACAGCACCTGCTGCCGTCGTTGCCCAAGATGTTTCTGCTGATCTGCCAACGAGCCAAACGACAGCGGGTTTAACTGATATACCGCAAGCAAATATTGCAGCTGAACAACAAGACACAACTACACCTGCAACAGCAAATCAACAATTAGTTGCTGTTCAAACTGATTTATATCATCTTTGGATTAACCCTAAAGGTGGTGACATTGTCCGTGTTGAACTACTCAATCATGATAAAAGTAAAAATAGTGAACAACCGTTCGTTATGCTTGAAAATGATGAGAAACGTACTTATGTCGCTCAATCAGGTTTAATTGGTTTAAATGGACCTGACAGTAGCCGAAGTGGACGTCCAACATTTGAGTTTGAAAAGTCGACTTATACTTTAGCTGATGCTCAAGCAACCACCAATAAAGATGGTGAAGCTGAGAAAGTGTTAAAAGTACCAATGGTATTAAAAACGGCTGATGGTGTTGAAATCATCAAAACGTTCACTTTCCAAGAAGGTGCATATCCAGTTAACGTAAGTTATCAAGTGATTAACCGTAGTCAGCAAAACTGGCAAGGTCAAATGTTTGGTCAGATCAAACGTGACAATTCTGAAGATCCAGGTAAAACTGATCAAGGAATCTTTACGCTGGGCACTTATTTAGGTGGTGCTTGGGGTACACCTGATGAGCACTATAACAAATTAAAATTTGATAATTTTAATGAAGAAAAGTTAAGTGTTGAGGCTCAAGGTGGTTGGGTTGCAATGGTTCAGCATTACTTTGTAAGTGCTTGGGTGCCTGGTAACTTCGGTAACCAGCCGTATTCTTCAAAAATGGAGTCACGTAAATCTGCTGATGGTATGAATATCATTGGCTTTACTTCGCCTACCATTAATGTACCAGCTGGCAAAACAATGACTGTTGATGCAACATTCTACTCAGGTCCAAAAATTCAATCTGAATTAAAAGACTTGGCAACTGGTTTAAATCAAACGGTTGATTATGGTTGGTTATGGCCAATTGCGAAATTGCTATTCTTAGGTTTGCAATTCTTCCATGGCATTGTTGGAAACTGGGGTTGGTCAATTATTCTGTTGACAATTCTTGTGAAACTTATTCTTTGGCCTCTTTCATCTAAGAGCTATCGCTCTATGGCGAAAATGCGTGTGATTGCACCAGAAATGCAACGCATGAAAGAAGAGTTTGGCGAAGACCGTATGCGTTTCTCACAAGAAATGATGGCACTTTATAAGCGTGAACAAGTCAATCCATTATCTGGCTGTTTACCTTTACTTCTTCAAATGCCAATCTTCTTGGCTTTGTATTGGGTGCTCATGGAGTCTGTTGAGTTACGCCACGCTCCTTGGTTAGGTTGGATTCAAGATTTATCTGCAATGGACCCATGGTTTATCCTACCATTGTTGATGGGGGTGACGATGTATGTTCAACAAATGTTGAACCCACAGCCGACAGATCCAATGCAAGCAAAAGTCTTTAAGTTTATGCCGATTATTTTCACGGTGTTCTTATTGTTCTTCCCTGCTGGTCTTGTGCTTTACTGGATTGTCAACAACTTGATCACGATTCTTCAGCAAGGTCTGATCAATAAGAGTGTTGAGAAAGCTCGCTTAGCAAAAGAAGATACAGCATCTACGAACTAAGTTTTGTTAGTAGCTGAATCGATCCGCTTAAGGTGATATCCTTAGGCGGATTTTTTTTGCCTAGCTTTGAGATCAATTCAATGACGAACCTACAACATCAAACCACTATTGCTGCGATTGCAACACCGCCAGGTCGTGGAGGTGTAGGTGTAATTCGACTGTCTGGTCCTAAGGCATATGCCATAGCAGAGGCTTTAACTGGTAAGGCACTCGGTCCTGCTCGTTATGCTGCATTTCGTCAATTTCTTGATGCGAATGGGCAAGTCATGGATGAAGGGTTGGTCATTTGTTTTCCAAATCCGAATTCATTTACGGGTGAAGATGTAGTTGAGTTACAAGGTCATGGTGGACCAGTGATTCAAAATACATTATTGGGCCGACTGTTAGAGCTAGGTGCAATTGCAGCAAAAGCGGGTGAGTTTTCAATGCGCGCTTTTGAAAATGGAAAAATGGATTTAGTCCAAGCTGAAGCAATTGCTGATTTAATTGATGCTACTTCACAAGCAGCTGCCCGTTCTGCAGTACGTTCATTGCAAGGCGCATTTTCGGCCAAAGTAAATACAGTATTAGAAAAACTCATTCATTTGCGATTGCATGTTGAGGCGGCGATTGATTTTCCGGAAGAGGAAATTGATTTTCTTGCAGATGGAAAAATTTTAGCGTTATTGGAAGATGTGCAAGCATCAGTGGGTGCAGTACAACAATCAGCACGCCAAGGTCAACTTCTGCGTGAAGGTTTACAAGTGGTGATTGCAGGGAAACCCAATGCAGGTAAATCGAGCTTATTGAATGCATTGGCTGGTGTTGAACGCGCGATTGTAACGGACATAGCAGGTACTACACGTGATGTACTACATGAGAAAATAAGCCTAAATGGTTTGCCAATTACCCTGACGGATACAGCAGGTCTGCGTGAAACGGGAGATATTGTTGAGAAGGAAGGTATTCGTCGAGCGATTAAAGAAATAGAAAATGCTGATCTCCTACTCTTGGTTTACGATTTGAGTCAAGGTGAAGATCCGATGCATTTAGCAGATACTTACTTTGCTAATTATATCGATCCTAAACGCTTAATTTTAATCGCTAACAAATGTGATTTAGTAGATAGTGAAGCTAAAGTTGCTGATCTCCAAGGCTTTAGACACATTACGGTCTCAGCCAAGCAAGAAATGGGTGTTCAATCGCTTGTAGATGCGATTACAGCACATGCAGGCTTTCAGCCTGAAGAAGATACCTTTATTGCAAGAACACGCCACCTAGACGCAATGAAGCGCACTCAATCTTATCTTGCGGAAGCTCGTGAACAACTTGTTGTTTACCATGCAGGAGAGCTTGTCGCAGAATCGTTACGTCTCGCACAGAATGCATTAGGTGAAATTACTGGTGATTTTAGTGCGGATGATTTACTCGGAAAAATCTTTGGCTCTTTCTGTATCGGGAAGTAAACGAGTTTTTATCTGTGGTTTAAAAAGCCCAGTAATGGGCTTTTTGGTTAATTGGCTAAAGGTAACTTGCTTGGCTTAACCATCATCTGCTTTATGAATAAAACAATCAGTAAGATTGAAATTGCAATACAGAACCAAATCACTGCATTTGTAAGCCCAAAATGGTCAGCTAAATATCCTACTGCTAGGATGGGTAGAATCGTTCCGAGATAGCCGATAAAGAGATAAGTAGACATGACGGCGGCTCGATTGTGAGGTGTGGTCATGTGATGAATAAGTCCGAAAGCCCCAAGTAAAGCTAAGCCATGTCCAATCCCAAACAGACCATCGCTTAGGAAAAATAACCAGCTGATTTTAAACTCCATGCAGAGGAATAAAGCGATCACGCTCATGAAGCAAGTCATGATACCGAGTAATAGGCTGGATTGCGGTTTGATTGATCTTGAAAAAAATTGTGTCGCAGCTGAAATCAGTAAAATGACAGTAATGGCAGAACCACTAATCAGTGGACCGTGCCAAGGCAAAATGTCTTTAACAAATGAAGGAGATAGTGAGGCGTATAAACTAAATCCTGCAAAAACAGCAAATGCAGTCAAGCTCAGTATAAAAAATTGAGTGCGATCATGTGATTGTGGTGTTAATAATTTGGGAGCAAAATTAAATTTTTGCACAGCAAAAGGTATAGGTTTGAGTGTAAATAGACTAAAGAAGCAAAATATTGAACCTATCACAATGGGTACATAAGGTATTACCAAAGGATATGCAAAGAATTCAGCAAAAAATCCCCCAAATAAAGGACCTAACCCAAATCCAACAGCAGTAATGATTGAGCTTAATTGTGGTGCAATTTGTTTATGGGAAGTTGGAACAGTTTGAATAAGCCCAATAAGAGCAGATGTTGTCATCAATCCAGATGCGATACCAATGATAAATCTTCCCCATGAGAGAGACATGACATCGCTCGCAAAGATAGACATTAACAAGCCAATGGTGATAAAAATGAGCCCAAGTTGCATAGTTTTTACATAACCAATGGTATTACTGGTTCTGCCAAAAAACAGTAAAGTGGTCAGGCACCCTAGCATGTAGGAAACGAAAATAAAGGTGATATCGCTCGGGTTTAACCTCCATAATTCTTGGTAAATTGGATAAAGTGGGCTAGCAAGCGCTGTTCCAATGGTGCCGATACAGAGTGCGATACTTACGAGAATAAAATCTCGCCACGATTGGTTTTCATTCATTATTTGTCTTATAGAACAGCAATGCTGATACGATGATTCATTAGTCTATGTCGACTGTTAAGCATGAGTCAATTATCTTCAATCAGTTAAAATTCAACTGTCATATATGGTTTCACGTGAAACAATTTATGAGGTTTAAAATTACATAAAAACTGATCTTTGTAGAAAGTAGAAGATTAGAATAAGCAATAATATCCATCAAACATATGCTCAACTTATGTATAAAAAAATTTTAATCAGTGCTTTACTTGCACTGTCTACAAGTTCTAGCTTTGCGAATATTGAATTGCTTCAGCAGAAAATTAAAACGCAACATCCAAAATTGAATATTCAAAATTTACAAAAAACTGAGATGAAAGGTTTCTATAGCGGATCTTTAGACAATCAGATTATTTATATTGATGAAGAAGCTAAGCATTTATTCTTTGGATCAATGATTCGTATCGAAGATCAAAAAAATCTAACACGTGATTTGGTGCTGAAACATAATTCAGTAGACTTTAAACAACTTCCACTTCAAGATGCCATTAAGACTGTAAGGGGGAATGGTAAGCGTCAGCTCGCGATCTTTTCTGACCCAAATTGCCCATATTGTAAGACGCTTGAAAATAATTTAAGCCAGTTAAAAGATGTGACAATTTATACGTTTATGTATCCAATTAAATCTCAATCGATCCAGCCCTCTAAACAAGTTTGGTGCTCCGCAAACCGTGAGTTTGCATGGAATGCCCTTTTAAAAAAGAATCAACAACCAACAGCCCAAGCTGATTGTTCAAACCCTATTGAACGAAATTTGGAACTTGGACGTCGTCTAGGTGTTCAAGGAACGCCAGCAATTATTTTTGAAAATGGATTTAAGGTAACAGGCGCTTATCCAGCTTCAGAAATTGAAAAAATTTGGAAAGAGCTGAACTTATAAAATCTAGTTCATAGAAATGAAAAAAAGCACCTTAACAAGGTGCTTTTTTTGATTAAGATTTTTTTGTAACGAGGTTATAAATAAACAGAACGATAATTGCACCTATGACTGAAGCAATAAAACCTGCCGATGAACCTTCGGGATAAATATTAAGAAGGCGTCCACCATATGTAGCAAGTAATGAACCAGCAATACCTAATAACGTCGTGACGATGAAGCCTGCTTTATCGTCACCAGGATGAATTGCGCGAGCAATTAAACCTGCTATAAAACCGATAAGAATAGCTCCAATAAGTGAAAACATACTTGTTCTCCTTTTTATCATGAATTTTTATTGTGTCGCTCAAATATAGTTGATTATGTATTGATGTTTGAAAAGAAGAATCACGCTACATGTTGTTGTTATTTTGTTGTTTATAAAAAAAGTGGCATATGCCACTTCCTTAAAAAAACATTACAGACCGATTTCACCAATGAATGGAATATGACGGTATTTTTGATCGTAATCTAGTCCATAACCTACGATAAATTTATCTTCAACTTCAAATCCTAGAAACTCTACTTCCAAGTCGATTTCTCTTCGAGAAGGCTTACTGATCAGCGTGCAAAGTTTGATAGAGTTTGGCTCACGAGTTTCAAGGATTTCTACCACTTTACTCAGCGTATTGCCAGAATCGATGATGTCCTCTACGACAAGAACATCTTTACCACGAATTTCACCATCAAGGTCTTTTAGAATTTTAACATCACGACTAGAAGTCGTTCCACTGCCGTAACTTGAAACTGTCATAAAGTCGAGTTCGTGTGGTTTTTCAATGGTGCGGCATAGGTCTGCCATGAAAATCACTGAACCGCGAAGTAAGCCTACAAGAACCAATTCTCGATCACTATTTGCATAGTGAGCATTAATTTGATTACCAAGTTCATTAACTTTCGCTTGAATTTCTTCAGCGGAAATCAACACTTTCATGTCAATGGTCATGGGTAGATACCTAAAACAACAATTCTAAAATTAAAAAAGGTGTTGACCTGCAACACCTGAAATATGCTTCGATTTTAAAACATATCCCAGAATGTTGCACCCTTTTTAAAAAAACGAAATGTAACCTAATGGTTTATTAATGCGCATCGCGTTTAAGCACGACAGCACAAACTAAGAATACAGCACCAATCAACACATATTTTTTAATTGGGTGTTGTGGTTGAGTCTGATTATTAGGATGCTGATTGTTGATATGCTTTTTGTCCATAAATATAAGTCGCCTCAATATTTCGATCATCACCCATGGTAAACAATGCGAAAAGTGCATCTTCAATATTTTTAGCGCGTTGTTGTCTTAATGTTTGTAATGCAGTTGCATTCAAATTTAATACAACAAAATCCGCTTCTTTTCCAATATTAAAGTTACCAAGTTTATCCTCGAGCGCTAATGCTTTTGCTCCACCTACGGTCGCATGATAAAGCGATTCAAATGCAGATAATTTGTCGCCTTGGAGTTGTTGAACTTTATAGGCTTCATTCAACGTTTGAAGCTGATTAAATGAAGTCCCCGCACCGATGTCTGTGCCAAGACCGACTTTGACTTGTTTATCCCAGGTTTTTTTCAATGGAAACAATCCACTTCCTAGAAAGAGGTTTGAAGTCGGGCAGAAGGCGATTGCAGAGTTTGTTTGATGCATACAATCCCATTCATGCTCTTCTAAATGAACGCAGTGAGCGAAAACAGATTTATTGCCTGTTAATCCATAGTGGTGATACACATCTAAATAGCCATTTTGCTCAGGAAAAAGCTCTTTCACCCAAGCGATTTCATTGGTGTTTTCACTCAAATGAGTATGAATATATACATCAGGATATTCAGTTTTTAACTGCCCTGCTCTTTTTAATTGTTCTGGTGTAGAGGTAGGCGCAAAGCGAGGCGTAATGGCATAAAGGTTTCGACCTTTACCATGCCATTTCTCAATCAATTCTTTGCTATCTGTATAAGCATTTTCAGCGGTGTCTGTCAGTGCTTCAGGTGCATGACGATCCATCAATACTTTGCCTGCAATCAAACGCATCTGGTATTGTTCTGCCGCTTCAAATAGTGCATCAACAGATTCTTTATGAACTGTACAAAAAACCAATGCAGTCGTTGTGCCATTTTTCAGCAGCTCATTGACAAAAAAGTGTGCAATTTGGTCTGCATAAGCTTTGTCTTGAAATTGGATTTCTGTAGGAAAGGTATAAGTGTTCAGCCATTCGAGTAATTGTTCGCCATACGCACCTACCATTTCAGTTTGAGGAAAGTGAATATGCGTATCGATAAAACCAGGAACAATCAGTTGATCTGGGTAATGCTCAACTTGGATAGAGGATTCAAGCTGACGGAGCTGTTGTTGCCCATCTTCCCAACGACCAAACCATTGAATTTTACCCGCTTGAGTAATCAATAAACCATCTTCTACGTAACGCACTTGGTCGTGAATTTCACGCGCTTGGGCAACCGTATTCTGAATATCTAGGAAGCGACCGCGAATCGCCGTCGATGCAACTACAGAAGACATTTAAAACCTACACTTTTAATTTTTTCGGTTGATTGTAACTGATCTATCTTAATTAAACTGTATATCGTTTGCTGAGCCCCCACTCTGCGAGAATACGACGATAAGTAGTCGAAGATCGATCAGCCTCAAAATGCGCTTCCATCATTAAATCAAGTGGTAATTCTTCAGGTTTTTGCGATTCTACGATATCTTGGTCTTCGGCAAAAATTTGGGCATTAAAATCATAGACTGCTTGTAAATCTCCAGTCTGATCAAAATTACGCGTCAAAGGAACAAATAATCTGGTTTGATTGACAGATACAGGACAACACGCATTCAAGATTTTTAAAATCCCATTGTCTGGAAAATCTACAGTTAATATTGCTGAAAATGGTGGGTAAATATCAAAAGTTCTTTTCCACTCAAAACCTTCAGGCTCTAGGTGATTCAAAGCATGCGGGTAATTACTGACACCACTAATATAAATTGTTTTTAAACCATAGTCTGTTCTCTCAGTATGGTATTTCGGTACAACTGGGTTGTTTCGATCTGCAAAAGCTTCGTGATGCACCCATGCAAAGTGAGCTACATCAATGAATCCTTCGAGTTGACGACCTGCTGAGCCTGCAATATCAACATATGGAGGTAAAATAGACTGATGATCAGGATGATCCCAAGTGTCAAGTTGGGGAATATTATTGTGTTGAAAATCACGTCCATGCAAGCTAGTCCAGACCAGTCCATATCTCAAAATTACTGGAAATTGGGTTAAACTAAAACGGTCAGATATCTTAGTTAAATCAGGTTGAGCAGGAATTTTCGTACATTTCCCTGCAAGGTCGAATCTTAGACCGTGATATCGGCAAATAATTTCTTCACCCTCTACCCATCCTTTACTTAGAGGTACACCACGATGAGGGCAGATATCACGCACTAATCGAATTTCCCCATTGTCAGTTTGGTAAATCGCCATTTTTACATCAAGTAAAGTGACCTGATGTGGTGTGGTTGAAACATCTTGAATACGAGCCACTGGATACCAATATTGCGCGAGAATTTCCCAATCTTGTAAGTCGAAACTACATTGGCAAGGTGCACTGAGTGGATTTAATGCGGGAATCATATTCATCGTCATTTCCTAAAAAAAGAGCTCCGAAGAGCTGCGCTAAATTTACTGAGCTTTTTTCTTTGGAGATGATGCAAGATCTTTGCCAACCGTCTCTTAACATTTAAAATTGGAGAGCTGAGTGGAAATATTAAATTCTAATCAAAATATATAAAGTGAATTCACCCATGGACTTATATGAGAAGTTAAGCCATTTAATACGATCTAATGCAGATATCTATGAACTTTTACAGTGTTTACGGCAGATTGATAGTGCGGCCTATTTTAGTGCGGGCTTGATTCGAAATTGGATCTGGTCTTATTTACATAATCAAAATTATTCCATTTTTGAAACTGAAATCGATGTCATTTATTTTGATCCTTCAGAAAAAATGGATGAGAGACGAAATTATTTAAAGGGTGCACTTCAACATAGATATCCTAATATTCATTGGGACATTACAAATCAAGCTCTGGTACATCATTGGTACAGAACTGATGAAGGTGCTCAAATTGATCCATATACTTCAGTACATCATGCTATGAGTTTTTGGCCAGAAACGGCAACCGCAATCGCTATCAAATTAATGGAGAATAATCATATTGAAATTCTCGCCCCTTTGGGGCTTGAAGATTTATTTACTTTAAAATTAAGGTGGAATAATCGTTTGGTTTCACGTGGAGTCTTTGAACATAGGGTTAAGTCAAAATGTTTTTTGGAACGATGGCCTAAGTTAAGCATTGTGAATTAGATGGCTCATCTAATGATATAAATAAAGCCTTCAGATGAAGGCTTTATTGAATCCAACAAAGTTTGACCTTATAAGGTCGTTTGATGATGTTTTTTACTATAACGAATTGAAAGCCATGCTGTAATTGAAAGGACAATCACGATAAAACTTAATGAGATCCAAATTGGCATATGGAATACGTCAAGCATAAGCATTTTGAAACCGATAAAAATTAAAATAGCCCCAAGTCCATAAGGCAAATAATGCATTTTTGAAGCGGCTCCAGACAGTAAGAAAAACATAGCCCGTAGACCGAGGATAGCCATCAAGTTAGCTGTAAGGACGATAAAAGGATCAGTGGTGACCGCAAAAATCGCTGGAATAGAATCGACTGCAAAAATAACATCAGATGCCTCGACTAAAATTAGCACTAAAAATAATGGGGTTGCCCATAGAACGCCATTTTGCCTTACGAAAAACTTATTTCCTTCCAACTGTGGAGTAATTCGCATGTGTTTACGTAGCCATTTCAGAATGGCCATATCTTCAATATTTGGATCATCCTCTTGTCCTTTAAGGAATTTAAATCCAGTGTATACAAGGAAAGCACCGAAGATATAGAGGATCCACGAAAATTCCTGAACGAACCACGCACCGATAAAAATAAAAATTGTTCTGAGAATAATAGCGCCCAATACACCATAAAGGAGTAATTGACGTTGAAGTGCAGGAGGTATAGCGAATGCAGCAAAAATCATTAGCCACACAAAGACGTTATCAATTGCGAGTGACTTTTCCAGTAAATAGCCGGCAAAATATTCCATAACTTTCGTATTAGCTACGTTTATACCAGCGGTATTTTCTAGATATAGCCATAGTCCACCACCAAAAAGTGTTGCGACAGTGACCCATGCAATACTCCAATAAGCAGCAGTTTTAACTTTAACTTCTTGACCTTCTTTTTGTTTAAAACCTAGAAAGTCAATTAAGAGCATAATCGTGACGATGCCAAAAAAAATGACATAAAGCCAAATATTGCCTATGGTTTCCATAGTGATCTCCAATACTGGCAATTGATTTTGGCATAAAAAAACCTCGACCAGTTGCCAGATAATAATTCTGAAACAACATGATCAAGGTCTTGCCTACACCATTTTGATTATGCATTTTAGATAATCGAAATGATGCTCAGATACCGACTTCTTTCAAAGTGTAATGACGATATTCTGACACAGTATTTAAGCACTGTTGGAGGAGGCTACTCCCCTTGTTCAAATTTGATAATAAATTACGTTGAAATCGTTTCATTTGATTTCGAGTGCACAAAGGATGACACACTTATAAGTTGTGTGCAAATTATTTAAATGGGTTATTAAATTTGTCTTTAAAAATTGAAATTAATAAGATTATTGCAATGATGATCAATACTACAATTGATATTAAATAGATATCCATTTCATTTACTCATTAATTTTTTAACAATAATAATACATTTATATGTTAAAAAATAACATTTAATGATTATGACTGACAATATATATTTTTGTTTTTTATAATATTTCTTTTTTTAAAATAAATTAAAGTTTTGAATTTGTAATTGATAGACAAGTCTGTCCCATTTTTTCATAGTGTTATGTAAATATGTCGTTCTAATCTATATTTAATAATAAATGATAGGATAATGATAATGTTAGAAATTAAACATCAAGAAAATGGATCAAAAGGTGAGTTTTTTATTGGTGAAGATGGCCATCATTTAGCTGAAATGACTTATTCATGGGCAGGTGAAGATAAATTTATTATTGATCATACTTGGGTTGATGATTCATTAAGAGGGCAAAACGTGGGACGTCAACTTGTTGACCGTGCGGTGGAATTAGCACGTCAAAAGAATGTTAAAATCTTACCGCTTTGTCCATTTGCTAAATCTGTTTTCAACAAAGATGAAGCAATCCACGATGTTCTGTTTAAATAAAATCATACAGTGAGCAGTCATATGCAGTTTGAACATATCGATAGTGTGAAAGGCGGTGAGTTTTATCTCACGGACGCAGATCAATCAAGAATTGCAGAAATCAGCTATCGTTACCAAACTCCACAGATCATTATAGCGGATCATACTTGGGTCGATGATCGTTTACGTGGACAAGGAACTGCAAAGTTATTGTTAGATCGACTTGTAGAATTGGCTCGTACAGAAAAATTAAAAATTGTTCCAACTTGCTCTTATGTGGTTGTCATGTTTAAGCGTTTTCATAATGAATATCATGACGTTATCGCTTAAATATAAAAAAGCCCGCAGAGCGGGCTTTTTTATTTATTCTTTTGCTTTGAGTGCTTGAATGAGTTTTTGATGCAAACCACCAAATCCACCATTTGACATGATCACAACGGCATCCCCCTCGCCTGCTTCATTCACGACATTTCGAATGATCTCTTCTAAAGTACGCGCTACCACAGCTTTATTCGGAGCAGCTTCAACAACAGGTTGTAGATCCCAATCTAAACCCTCAGGTTGATACCAAATCACTTCATCTGCCAATCGAGCAGAATATGCTAAACCATCTTTGTGGCTTCCCATTCGCATCGTATTTGAGCGAGGCTCAATAATCGCCCATAGTTTACGTTCGCCTAGTCGTTTACGAGCACCATCCAGCGTTGTGTCAATTGCTGTTGGGTGATGAGCAAAATCATCAAAAACTTCAATGCCTCGAATGGTATCGAGGAGCTCCATACGGCGTTTTACACCACCAAAATTCGATAATGCTTCGCATGCGGTTTCAATGGAAACACCTATATGCTCTGCAGCTGCAATGGTTGCTAAAGCATTTGCAACGGAGTGTTGACCTGTCATCGACCATTGGACTGTACCTTTTACTTTGCCGTCTTTTAAGACTTGGAAGTGAGTACCATCTGCAGAAAGTTGGTTTGCAGAGATAGTTGCTTGATCATGAGATTCAAGCGATGTACGGACGATCGGTGTCCAACAGCCTTGTGACAAAACTTCATCAATATTTGATTCAGTGATTGGTGCGATGATACGGCCTTCACTTGGAATAGTACGAACCAAATGATGAAATTGTTTTTGAATGGCAGCGAGATCATCAAAGATATCTGCATGATCAAATTCAAGATTATTCAGAATAGCTGTCTTTGGATGGTAATGAACAAATTTAGATCGTTTATCAAAGAAGGCAGAGTCGTATTCATCTGCTTCTACACAGAAATATTGACCTCCGCCTAGACGAGCACTTTCTTTAAATCCAAGTGGTACACCACCAATTAAAAAGCCCGGTTCCAAGCCCGCTTGATCTAATACCCAAGCTAACATCGTGGTAGTGGTTGTTTTTCCGTGTGTACCAGCAACCCCTAATACATGTTTACCTTGTAGCACATGGTCGGCAAGGAACTGTGGTCCAGAGATATAGGGTAAACCCTGATTTAGCATGTATTCAACGGCGTCAATTCCACGTTTCATGGCATTACCAACGATCACTAAATCTGGGTGTGGTTGCAAATGACTACGGTCATAACCTTGCATTAAGGTAATACCCGCATTTTCAAGTTGTGTCGACATAGGTGGATACACATTTTGGTCCGAGCCTGTCACTGTGTGCCCTAGGTCTCGAGCTAACAGTGCTAACGATCCCATAAAGGTGCCACAGATTCCCAAAATATGCAGATGCATGATGATTTACTCCACTACTCTTTTCGACACAAACATCTTTTTGGTGCTGTTGTCATGTGTTATTTGATTTGATGTCAACGATAACAAGGGTCTTGGTGAAAAGATAGTGATTATTAGAAGGCATTCCGTAAAATTTTGCAGAAATAAATTTTTAAACTTATGAGCTAAAATATATGAATATTTTTAATCTAGTATGATGAAACGAAATGATTTAATCGTAGAATAACGCGGACGATTTAACTTGAGATTTAAATGATTTATTTACCTTTATTGCTTCTGATTTTAGCAAATTGCTTTATGACTTTGGCGTGGTATGGTCATTTAAAATTTTTGCCGCATGATGCCCCTTTATGGCAAGCCATCCTATTTAGTTGGATCATTGCATTATTCGAATACAGTTTGATGATTCCTGCAACCAAGATGCTGGCTCAAAATGGCTGGGCTGTGGGACAAATGAAAATCACTCAGGAGGTCGTTACGCTATTGGTGTTTGTTCCTTTCATGATTTTCATGTTTAAACAGCCTTTCAAATTGGATTATGTATGGGCTGCACTTTGCTTATGTGGTTGTGTGTATTTTGTGTTTAGAACACCATGATTCAAAAGGATAAAGATTAACTAAAGTTATTTTCATATTCCCGAATTAATCTTTGACGATCAGGCTCAAATTCAAAATGTTTTAAGCAGCGTGCCAAGATTTCATGTGCCATTTCATGAGCAGCTTCCCGTAGTTCCGGTTCAGATACATTTTTTTTAATCATGGATAAGCATTTAATTATTCTTTGATTTAATTCGATATTACTTATACAGTCCCGTGCCATCGGTGCAAAGCTACTGCTAACAAACTCACGAATATCAAACATATCGACACTGATATTCGAGAAATTAAAAGTTTTCTGTTCTGGATCTGGCTGACTATCAATAATAATCCGCGTTAAGGCATTGATCGCACTAATTGCTGAACCCACATCATTAATTGCAGCTGACATCGCTTTTTGTCCAACCTCACTCATGACCAATAAACCAAATCTTGGGTCTTGTAAAAAGCTTCGGTTCGTTTCGATAACCACGTATTCATGAATTTGATGTTCTAAATTTTTTAATTCTTCGTCATCTATTGGATTTTCCGTAAAGACTTCAATCAGAACCAGTGATGGGTCTACGAATTTCCCAGGAAGCAAAGCGAGATGAATATGTGCATTGTGGGTTTGAGCAAGAAGATTTAAGGACTCAATATCAAAATGAGTAAAATAACCTGTCTGTTTTGGGTGTATTTTGAGTTGGCTTCCGCCCAATGGTTTTTGTCCTGAAGCGCCAAAGTTGGGATGTGTACGGAATGTACTTAAAGCTTGAGATGCTGCTGTTTCAATTTTAGAAATAGCATTGGTTAGTGTGCCAAGCTGAGACAATGTTTGTACCCAGCGAATTAATGTCACAATCAAATAAATAAGAACCAAAATGGTACTTACGAATAAGACAAATCGACCCGAAACTCCATAATATTGTAAACCTAAAGCGATTTTTGCGATGACGGCATAGATAAATGCGGAAATAAAACTGGTAATTGCGAGACGAGTATTATCATCATTCATCATCAGCTTATAAGCACGTGGCGTACCACTCGATGAAGCTGAAGCAAATGCGGCGACCATAATCGAAAGTGAAAATGTAGTGACCGCCAGCATACTCGAAGCAATGATATCCAGTAGGCTACTTAGTGTTTCAATACTGATATTTGGAACCGCGTGTGATGGAATAAAATAACGACTTGCAGTTGCAAATAAAGAGAAAAAAATCGCTAATAAAGCTCCAAGTGCTGGTGTAAACCATAAATTTTCTGCAGGGTTATTCCACCATAATTTCAGTTTAAACCACATTCTATATTCTCCTTTTTATTTTTTAATTTGAATGGCTTAGTTCAGTTTAATCCAAATTCAATTTATCTTGAATGAGCCAGATGTTTAAGGTGGATGAGGCAGAACAATGACCAATCATAAAATTCATTTTTATGTCTATTAACAAGTATATATTTTTAATCCTTATTTTATCAGCTTAACTTTAGACCTATTCATTTTCAGTCTATAATAGTGAGTTCTTATTAAAGCTTGGCTCTCGTCGAGATTTATCTCTCTTACTTTAATCTCTGGAAACATTGCAATGAATGCGGCCGCTTCACAAGACACTCCTCTCGTTGGAATTATCATGGGCTCTCAGTCAGACTGGGCGACACTCGAACACACTGCCAATATGTTGAATCAGCTTGGTGTACCCTTTGAGGCGGAAGTTGTTTCAGCACACCGTACGCCAGATCGTTTGTTTGAATATGCTGAGCAAGCTCGTGATCGTGGTATCCAAGTGATTATTGCGGGTGCTGGTGGTGCAGCGCATTTACCGGGTATGTGCGCAGCGAAGACTGATCTTCCTGTTCTAGGTGTACCGGTTAAATCTTCGATCTTGAATGGTGTTGATTCATTGCTTTCAATTGTACAAATGCCAGCAGGTATTGCTGTCGGTACATTGGCAATTGGTCCTGCAGGTGCGACCAATGCTGCGATTATGGCGGCACAAATTTTAGGTTTAACTCGCCCAGATATTGCAAAGAATGTAGCCGATTTTCGTTTAGCGCAAACTGAGAAAGTTGCGAGTAAAAATATTCCTGGTCAAGCTTAATTCGAGAGAAATCTTATGGATAAAACCATCGGTATTTTTGGTGGCGGTCAATTGGGTCGAATGATGGCGCAGGCGGCACTTCCATTAAATATTCAATGTACTTTTTTTGAAGCAAGTACAGACTGCCCTTCTGCTGCTTTGGGTCCAGTGATCTCAACTCAAGCTAAAAATGGCTTACAGGATTTCATTAATAGTGCAGAAGTCTTTTCTTTAGAATTTGAAAATACGCCATTGTCAGATGTAGACATATTAACTGAAACCAAGCAACTGCATCCCCCGCGTCAGGCTTTAGCGATTGCTCAGCATCGCTTGTCTGAAAAAGCGTTATTTGATGAGTTGGACATTCCAGTAGCACCTTACAAAGCGGTGACATCACTAGAGAGTTTACAAAACGCAGTTGCTGAACTTGGTCTTCCAATCGTACTAAAAACTTCACGTGGTGGTTATGATGGTAAAGGTCAGTTTGTCTTACGCACAGCGGATCAAATTGATCAAGCATGGGCGGAACTTGGTCCTGCGGGTGAATTGATTGCTGAAAGTTTTGTGACTTTCTCGCGTGAAGTGTCAATCATTGCAGTACGTGGTCAGAATGGTGATGTGAAAACATGGCCATTGGCTGAGAACCACCATCACAATGGTATCTTATCGCACTCGATTGTCCCTGCACCGAACAGTGTAGATCTACAACCTGTAGCACAAGATTACATCACTCGCTTGCTTAACCATTTGAACTATGTCGGTGTGCTGACGCTTGAGCTATTTGTCACGGACAAAGGCTTGTATGCCAATGAGATGGCACCACGTGTACACAACTCAGGTCATTGGTCGATTGAAGGTGCTGTGTGCTCTCAGTTTGAAAACCATATCCGTGCTGTTGCAGGCTTACCTTTGGGTTCAACTGAGATGATTCGTCCAACGGTATTGGTGAACATTATTGGTCAGCATCCAAAGACTGAAGATGTGTTGGCTTTAGAGGGTGCACATTTGCACCTTTATAACAAGTCAGAACGTGAAGGTCGTAAAATTGGTCATATTACCTTAATGCCAATCGATAGCTCAGAATTGACTACACTCTGTCGCCAATTGTCGAAAATTTTACCAAACCCATTAGCATTAAGTGAAGATATGACCATCTAGACTTTAAGTTGCTGATAAAAAAAGCGATCACACGAGTGGTCGCTTTTTTATTTATCTTGTTTAAGGCATGATTGCGCCTCTTTAAAAATCACTTGCCATTGGTCGGATGAAATTTTAAAAAAATTGCATAATAATTATACTATTAGTTCTGATTAGAATACATATTTTGAACTGTGTATAAGTTTGATTATGGCTATGTGAGCCATCTTAATTTTGAATTCAAAGTGGGTTTAAATTCAAAATAATAGGCTTGCAGGATATTTTGAATTCAAAGTTACTATTGAGGTTTGAATTCAAAAATGTATTTAAAGATTTATATCTAAATTCTTATCTATTGAGTAAATTAAATTATTTTAACATTTATAATTTTCAATTATTTAGGTTGATTTGTAGTGTTGGATGACTGTGGATAAGTTTTTTGAATTTAAATGTTGTGTGGCGGTTTAAATTTAAATTCAATAACAAATGAATTTAAAACTAGGTTGTGGATAAGTTTTTAAATTTAAATTTTCAAAATAAATTTAAAAAAGTAGAATGTATGAATTTAAATTTACGATTCGATGCTTTAATTTTTAGAGTGAGCTGTTAAGGTAAAGACATAATTCCAACATTTTAGAATTACAGGGTCTTATGCAACGGCTTGCACTCACGATAGGTTCATTTTTTTTAGCGATGTCTCAAACTCATGCTGAGTTGATTATTAATGGTCAGTCTGTGACAGCCTCGCCATCCATGACGGCAACTGTGTCATCCGCTCCTAATTTTCAGCAATGCATCTCGAATTTAAAATCACAAGCGATCACTAGAGGGGTTAGCTCGGCGACGTATGATCGTTACACGCAGAATTTAACTCCTGACTATTCTGTGATTGAACGTTTAAATTATCAGCCTGAATTTTCGACGCCAATTTGGGATTATTTGTCAGGTTTAGTTGATGATGAACGTGTTCAATTGGGGCAACAGAAACTTCAACAGCATCGAGAAACACTTGACCGTGTAAGTGTGGCTTATGGCATTCCAGCTGAAATGGTGGTTGCAGTTTGGGGAGTTGAGAGTAACTATGGTGATATTTCTGGACGCTATCCATTGCTTCAAGCTTTGGGAACTTTAAGCTGTGAGGGGCGCCGTCAATCCTATTTTAGAGGTGAATTTTTTACCACCATGAAACTTTTACAGCGTGGTGATCTTCGGGAAGAACAATTGAGAGGATCGTGGGCAGGGGCTTTTGGTCATACTCAGTTTATGCCTTCAACCTATGATGAGCTTGCTGTAGATTTTGATGGTGATGGACGACGTGATCTAGTCTCGAGTATTCCAGATGCTTTGGCTTCAACAGCAAATTTTTTGAAGAAAAGAGGATGGCAAACTGGTCAACCTTGGGGATTTGAAGTGCAGATTCCTGCAGGAATGTCAGTTGTAGGTGAGGGGCGACGTAATAAGAAAGCATTGTCTTATTGGGTCAATCAAGGATTGAATAGAGTGGATGGCTCCCCTTTAATTCAGGGTAATCTTTCTGCATCTTCTCAAGCTGGGTTGCTTGCGCCTGCTGGCAGTGCTGGGCCGGTCTTTCTAGTATTTAAAAATTTTGATGCTATATATAGTTATAACGCAGCAGAAAGTTATGCGTTGGCAATCGCACATTTATCAGATCGATTGCAAGGAAAAGCTAAAATTGCAAAAGCTTGGCCGACTGATGATCCTGGTACATCAAGAGCAGAACGCCGAGAAATTCAACGCTATTTAATCCAGCGCGGTTACGATATTGGTGCGATTGATGGTTTAATTGGGGATAAAACTCGACAGGCAATTCGTCAAGAGCAAACCCGATTGGGCTTAAATCCTACAGGTCGAGCGGGACAGCAGATATTGAGTGCATTTAGAAATGAGCAGGCTCAGCTGATGATGCAATAAATAGGTTCTCGGATTAAAAAAGGTCAACATAGGTTGACCTTTTTTCTGATGAGGTATCTAGATAATAGAACGATCGATTTTAACAGCATCGAGTAAGTCAAAAATGACTAAGGTTACATCTTGACTTAATTCTCGATCATTAAAAATTTCATAAGCTGTAATGGTGACATCTGTATCGCTTGGAAGTTGGCGTTGTTCCTCTTCAATTAAATCTTGAATAGGTAATAGTGTTTGCTTAATTTGAATATGTAAGACGTCTTCGAATTTAATGTTCTCATCATCGAGTTCGATGAGTTGTTTATTGAAATATGGCAGTAAAATTGAGTAGAGATAAGGTTGAAGCTCGACAATATCAAATATTTTAATATCACGAGTTTCCTCGATCGTGCTGATATGATCATTTACCTCAAGAATAATATGATAATAACTCACGTCTCTCTCCTCTGATTAATTTTAAAATACCTTAACACGAATTCAAAACTATTCAATTAAATCCGTAATTTAATTATGGGATTGAGCTGTGGTGCTGATTTTATCGACTTTTTAGCAGTTCGAGGTCGGCAGCAGTCAATTTAAAATTGGAGAAATTCTGCTTTTCTAGAATTGGATACATTAAGGCATTAGGGTCGTTAGTATGCTGGAGACCTAATGCATGACCTAATTCGTGAGCCAATGTGATTCGAAGTTCATCTATAGATTGAAATTCATAAATATTGATTTCACGACCATTAAACTCGCCTTTATGGAACATTTTGGCTTGAAAAACTTGGTTGAATTCATCAATGGCTTTAAGTTGTTGGTGTTGGGATTGATTGAATTTTTCAACTTTATCGTTGAGTTCTGTTCGTAAGATGTTAAATCGTTCAATATTGCTTTCAATCTCAAGCTTTTGTTGTGTGAGTCGTGTCTTAGAGGTATTGATCTGCTGAAATTGTGAATCTGTAATAGATGTGTTTAAGCCATTAATATGGTGGACAAAATTATTATGTTGATCTAGATCATTACTATAGTTATGTTGCTTCTGTTCAATGTGCTGTTTTAAAAATTCAAGTTGTTGTGATTCTTGTTCTAGCTGTAATCGCATTTGGTCGGCTAATGATTTGCTATTTTCAAATTGCTTTAGCGTATGTTTTCTATAATTGGATTCATTTTGACGTTCATCAAAAATGAGATTAATTGTAAGACCAGCATTGGGGTCGTAAACGAAATACTTTTGTTGAGTTTGATTTTCCCAGATATTCGCTGCCTCTTGAGTTATTTGGCGTAATGCCTCTGTATCAAGTTGAAATCTTGGGTCAATAAACCCAATACGATATCTTAGGCGTTGATCAATGGGGTGTTGAAGCCGATCTAAAGTTGAATTGTGATTTAATTGAGGATGAATAAAACGTTGTACAGCAAAATATGCAACGCATAAAAAGGAAAAGATCAGAATAATGGAGCGCATCATGCGAGCAATTCAACTTAATTTTTATTCAATGTAGCCTAAAAAAACATTTTGGAAAATAAAACATCAAAATATATGAGCTCCAGTGTGTATAAAAATGAAAATTATTCGTAAAATTTAAATGAATGATGAAAATAAATATGAATAATGATTAAAAAATGAGTGAAAATTCATGTTTTTCATCTTTTTAGTCGAAAAAAGCAACACCCGTTGAAAATAAGTGAAATAAGGGGTTGCAAGGGAAGAAAAAATCTATAGAATGCACCCCATACCGACGAGATACACGGAAACGAGCGAAGCAGGTTGCTGAGTTGTTAAGTGTTTCGAGTCCAGCT
>NZ_JBWYIZ010000019.1:0-18541 GCF_056779995.1 Acinetobacter sp. ANC_7504
GATGGTAGTGTGGGGTTACCCATGTGAGAGTAAGTCATCGCCAGCTCATTATTCTAAACACCTCCTTCAATAGAAGGGGGTGTTTTTTTATGTAGTAAAGAATGAATGAGAATGTAAAATAAAAGCCCTAATCATAGGGCTTTACATCAAACAATAGATTAAAGTTGTCGTCGAGCGTGTTTTAACGCAGTTCTTAGGCCTTCCTCTAGCGTTGGATGGTAGAAAGGGTGATCTAGAATTTCATCAACAGTAAGATCACTGGAGATAGCCCAAGCGAGCAAATGTGCTAAATGTTCTGCTGAATAACAAAGAAATTCTGCTCCGAGAAGTTTACGTGAGTGTCGATCTACGTAAACCTCTACAGCCCCAATATTTTGTCCATTGACAATCGCTCGTCCTTGCTTTTCGTAGGATACGATACCTGTAACAAACTCATGATTGGCTTTACGCAGTGTGTGATAATTGGAGCCGATCCCTGCCATTTCTGGTGAGCTAAACATAATACCCAATGGGGTAAGACTTTTTTTCTGACTCGATTGATGTTGATTGAGGCAATTATGAACCGCCAATTTCCCTTCATAAGACGCTTCATGCTGGATAGGCGTTGAAGTAAATGCATCACCTACAATGTAAATGGGGTAGTCACCAAGCTGTTTAGTAGTTGGATCAACAGGTAGTTGCTTTAGATCAATAAATTCATCATTTATATGTTGAATATTTAACGTATCTAAATTCGTAGTACGACCAGTCGCAGATAATAGGTAATCAACTTCTATAACTTTATTGCTACCATTTTCGATAAAGTTAATTTGAACCTTATCTTCGCCTAATTTCTCAACCTGCTCGGGTAAAATCTCATATTTGATACTTAATTCTTTTGAGAATATTTCTTGAGCAAGCGTTTGTAAGTCTGGGCTAGTCAATGAACCAATTTTTTTACTGCGAGCAAAAACTGTAGTTTCTACACCTAGACGCTGCATGGCTTGTGCAAGTTCGATTGCAATGACACCGCTTCCAATTACAGCTAAACTTTTTGGTAAAGTAGGTATTTCAAAGACTTGATCAGAAGTTAAATATAAATGACCAAGTTTTTGTTGCCAATCTTGATTTACTGTTGGTCTTGAACCAACAGCGATAATGAACGATTTAGCTTGGTATTTCTTATTATTAACATTGATTGTGTTTGCATTTGTAAATGTTGCACGACCTGAAATTTTGTGCGCTGTAGGCCATGAATTAACCTCCTTCAGTGTTGCTTTTGTAAAACGATCACGTAATTGCTGTACATGTTGCATAACATCTTTAGTGTCAATTTGAGAAGAAATTTTTAGCCCAAGTTGTTCTGAAGTTCTCGCATTATAGGCAAGATTAGCTGATGAAATTAGAACTTTACTCGGCATACAACCTACTCGAGCACAAGTGGTATCCCACGGACCGTCGTTCACAATAAGTATATTTTGTGTAGTTTTAATGGCTTCTTTATAAGCTGAAATACCAGCAGTACCAGCTCCAATAATAATGATATCGTACATATTGTATTGAGTAAGAATGATTTGAATTCACTATATAAAAAAAACTTCGATGAATAAGGTTTTTTTTCAATTTATTACACTTAAACCTTTAACTTTTGGTGATATCCACATTTTGAAAATTTGTATTATTTAAAACTAAGTATTTTCATGGTTGTTATTGAAAGAAGATGAAAGAAAAAGGCGCTTGTGCGCCTTTAAAATGAATAAGATACATTTATCTTATAATGATGTGCCTGCATGCACACCAACAGTTGGTTTTACATTCATCGATGTGCAACCGAGTAAAAGAAACGAACAACATAATGCAATACAAATTTTATTCATGAATGAGTCCTAATGAATTTGCTTTATTAAATAGTAACGTAGAACGACTACCTGACTTACATACTAAAAGTATAGGTTTAGGTAGACTATTGTAATACTTCGCAAACTCATGAACATCTGCATCTGTTATTTGACCTGAAATAACGGGTTGGTAAATCAAACTGATTTTAGACTTTTCGGCTAAAGCTCTTAATTCACTTGCAGTTGTTTCGTTACCTGATTCTTGATCAGGACGGTTAACGATCACAGACTTAAATCCCTGCTGCATTAAGGCATTGAATTTTGTAGACGTCATATGACCCGATACACTCACAGATGGATTAAGTGCTTTACTGAGCGGTTCTGATGCTGAATGACTTAGAGTTACGATACTAAAAATGAAGGTGGAAAGGATGAATCTAAACCACAACTTAGTCATCAAGCAAATCCATTTGTTTTGCTAATTGGTAGAGATTATTAGAGCGATTTCCCGTACGACAGAACATTAATACTGGTTTTGGTAGCTCATTGAAATGATTTGCAAAAGTACGAACATCAAGCTCAGTAATTTGACCTGCAACTACAGGTTGATATACATAATCTAAGCCTTGAGCGCGTGCAGCTTCTTCAATTTGGGCACTTGTTGGCTGTTCTGGTCCGCCTTCCATATCGGGGCGATTATTAATCACAGATTTAAATCCTTTTTCAACAACTTGAACTAAATGTTCTGGCCCAATTTGACCAGCAAAACCTACATTTTCACTCATTGCGTCACTCCCAAAATAAATTAAAAGACTATGCTACTATCATAGCATCTCGCTCAGATATGAGCTTTGATCGACACAAAAAATTTAAAATAAAAATCGTATGAATACATGCATGGAGCACCTATGTACGATTACACCGTAGAGCCGCTGTACGTACAAAAAGCAAATGAGTTGATCGCTGCTGACCTTTATTTGCCTGTCAAAGTTAAAAGACCTCCTGTGCTTATTATGGCGCATGGTTTTGCAGGATTACGTCAATTCAAATTAATCCATTATGCGCAACGTTTTGCTCAATCAGGTTTCGCGGTTGTACTGTTTGACTATCGTTGTTGGGGAGGAAGTACGGGTAAACCACGAGAAATGGTCTCTGTCCGTCAGCAGCTAGAAGATTGGTATGCTGTGATTGCGCATATCAAATTATCCCCTTTGGTTGATGGGTACCACCTTTTCTTATGGGGAACGGGTCTGAGTGGCGGATATGTTCTAAAACTTGCATCTGAGTTAAATGGGATTCGGGCTGTAATAGCGCAAGTACCCTTTGTGGACGGAAATGCTAGCAGTAAAATTTATCCAATTCAACATATGGCGCAGGCTTTAAAGTTATCGAGTCAGGATTTAATGGCAGCCAAAGTTGGACGTGTTGGAAAAACAATGCCTGTCGTTCATCCTTATGCATTAAGTTTTTACCCGAGTCAGGATAGTTATCAAGGGTATATGTCGATCGTTGATTCAAACTATTATTGGAGCGGTGAGGTGCCTGCAAGAGCTATGTTGGACGTCATACGATTTCGACCGATTACTACGGCAAGAAGTATTAAAATTCCTGTGTTATTTATAGCTGCCAAGAAAGATGCAGTTATCCCTATAGAGATTAGTCGTGAAACTGCAACCAATATGGCACCTTATGTGGAATACCATGAGTGGGATATGACACATTTTGATATTTATCAAGCAAATTGGATGGAAAGCGCAATCAAGCTTCAATTAGAATTCTTAGATCAAAATAGAGGAGTAAACTCATGATTGTTGTTTGTCCATCATGTGGCGCAAAAAATCGTGTACCTGAAGATAAAATCCAATCTCAGCCGAATTGTGGTCAATGTCATGAGCATTTGATTCCGCTTGCCCCTATTGAGCTGAATGAGCAAAACTTTAGTAACTTTATTACCAACAGTGATTTACCAGTATTGATTGATCTTTGGGCAGAATGGTGCGGACCTTGTAAAATGATGGCACCGCATTTTGCTGAAGTAGCTAAATCAAATCCGCATGTGGTTTTTGCGAAGATAGATACTGAAGCGAATCCGCGCTTAAGTGCTGCCTTTAATGTTCGTAGTATTCCAACGTTGGTATTGATGAATAAAACGATTGAAATTGCTAGAATAAGTGGTGCATTACGTGCAAATCAATTACAAGATTGGTTAGATCAGCAATTAAATGCCTAACCAATAGGCCAATATTTGGAGTGACTGTGTCAGATTCTCAACTTAAGCCAGAAGGTACATTATCCCTTCAAACCATTGCTATGCCTGCAGATACCAACTGGAGTGGGGATGTTTTTGGTGGTTGGATTGTTTCACAAATGGATTTGGCTGGAGCTATTCATGCAGAGCGTTATACAAAAGGTCGCTGTGCAACCATTGCAATTAATCAAATGACATTCCTTGTGCCTGTTAAGGTGGGTGATGTCATTAGTTGTTATACTAAAATTTTAAAGCTCGGAAATACCTCAATTCAAATGCAAATTGAAGTATGGGATAGTCACGACTCTTCACGTCCAGCGAAAAGAGTGACAGAAGGTGTTTTCACTTTTGTTGCGGTGGATGTGAAAGGGGCAAAACGCCAGATTCCAGATGATGTTAAACAGAAGTTTCAAGAATCTCTAAGCATCTAATCACAAAAAATCCCAACATTGTTGGGATTTTTTATTAGGGAAACTTTTTAGGATCAATAGGATCATGAACTTTATTGCTTAAGTTGAGATTTTGCAATCCAAGCCCAGAGCATTTCACATTGAATTGGCTCTTCGCCAGACTCATCTGTCACGATCACCTTGACAAGGGTTTCACCTTTTTCAGACTCTTGCATCTGTTTTTGTTGATCATCAGTCAATGTAGCGACTGCAGTCATCGCACCTTTAGATGGGCGTTTGAAATCTACTTTTAAGCTTTTTATTAATACGATTGAGGTATCGGGTACATTCATGCCGGTAACAAAGCCTGTAGCTGTTTCAGCGATCAGCGCCATTGCGCATGCATGCACTTGACCAATATGGTTTTGCATTGCTTTATGGTTTTCGATTTTAACGACAACTTTAGCATGACTAACTTCAAGATAACGTAATTTGGCGGTTCCCACCATTGGAACGACACGGCCAAAAGCTTTGCTCCACAAAGTACTACGGATACCTTGTGGAAACTTAGATGTCGCTTTTACTAACTTAGATAAACGATTGCCTTTTGCCATGATCAGTTCCTATGATGGAGCAAAGAGATTAGTCTTTGAAGTTGTTAAATTGAAGTGGGATACCGAATTGTTGTTCTTTTAAGAACGCCATAACTTGTTGTAATGTATCGCGCTTCTTGTCAGTGACTCGGATTTTATCGCCCTGAATAGAAGATTGCACTTTGATACCACTTTCTTTAATGGCTTTATTAATTTTTTTTGCTGTATCAGAGTCAAGACCGTCTTTAAGTTTAATCACTTGAATGACATTTTTGCCAGATGCTGTCATTTTTTGCGGATCTAGTGCTTGAACGTCGACTTTACGTTTATAAAAGTGATTTTCCAGCATGTTGTAAACTTGCTCACATTGGAAGTCACTTTCAGTCGAGATCTTAATTTCTTTATTTTTTTCGTTTAATTCGATCGAAACGTCTTGACCACGGAAGTCGAAACGCGTTCCGATTTCCTTTTGTGTGTTTTGAACTGCATGATTTACTTCAAAAATCTCTAATTCTGAAACAATATCGAAAGATGGCATAGTTTAGACCTTTACAAATAGAAAGAATATCTGAGATGCTAGGGATGTTTTCTTCATTTGCCAAGTGTTGTTTACATCAAAGGAGTGCGCAATGATCCGTAAACAAGAAATTACAACATTTGAGTTCCCAGCTGACGCGATTATCTGGGATGTACGTGATACAAGTGCTTATGCTGAAGCACATGTGAAAGGAGCGGTGAACCAACCGATTTCCACACTTTCAGCAGATAGTCTGACTCAAGTTGCAGCGGATCAACCGATTTACATTTTATGTGGCGGCGGAAGTAAAGCACCACGTGCTGCAGAACTATTAGAGGGCTTTGATAGTTCACGTGAATATGTGGTCTTAATGGGTGGTACTCGTGCTGCTCGTGAGGCAGGATTACCTTTAGAGCAAGGTTAATCATGGTTGAAAAAAAGCGCCTTATGGCGCTTTTTTAGTTTCAATAAATCATGGTGATTGAGTTTTAGCCTGAAAATATGGCTTCTTTATTCTTATTTTCTTTCTAAATCGATGAACATTGAGTTTATTGAGTAAAGTTTCAGATACAGGGCATGCTGTTTTTAAGATTTGAGCCACTAGAATTTCAGCACACAAAGGAGCAAATAAAAAGCCTTTAGAGCCCAAACCTGAGAGTGTATAAATTTCAGTATCAGATTCAACCTGACTTAAAAGCGGAAAATAATCCTGACTTTGTGCACGAACAGAAGCTCTACCATGCCAAGAATGATGGTCAGGAAATTGTGCAGCAATATCTGGTGCGAAATCTGCAAGTAACCTGTAGTTATGTTCATGATCTTCATCAAGAACATCTTGATCATCTCGATTAGGGTAAAAAGAAGCACCTAAAATGATTTGATGATCATTTAAAGGCATACAGTAGCCACCATAGCTATATGCTTCATGTTTCTTGAACTGTGTGGATGAAACATGGTTAAACCAGCTAACTTGACCACGTATTGGTTTTAAAATCGGGAAATCATCAAAAAGATTCATACTTTCACGGGCACAACAAATAATCACATGGTCAAATTGATATTGTTGTCCAACATGATCTGTTATACCGACTTGATGATTGGCAAGTCGGTCCCACGATTTGATTGTCGCTTGCTGAAATTCGATCAGTTCATTCGATAATATTTCTTTAGCCAAATCATGTGGTCTGATTGTTCCAGCCTGTTTCAAGGTGAGGAATGCTTGGTTGAACAGGCTGTTTTCAGCAGCACAATTTGCTTCGAGTATGTTTTCTGGATATTGATTTGCAAGATCGAGAAGTTCATCAGCGTGTTTAAGAGGGATTTGATGGACTTGCGCGGCGTCAAAGGCTTCAAATTTTGAATAATGGTTCATTGCATGTTGCCATGCTAATGTCATTAAATGATCGGCACTTTGTTCAATTGGACAGAGCTTGGGATTCAATAAAGCCAGAGGATTTCCTGACGCGCCACTTAATGGCTCATGGCGGTCAAATAGGCTGACGCGGTGACCTCTTAATGCAAAGGCATAGGCACAACTTAAACCCGCAATTCCAGCGCCTACAATGCCTATACGGCGTTGAGAACTTGAGTGTGGTTTGTATTGGTAATCTTCGGGAGAGAGCTCACTTTTTTCAGCCTCTTCGTCTAAAGGCAGTAAAACTCCCTTTAGCATTTCACGTTTGTGTCCGAACCCTTTTGGGCGTGTAATTTTCACGCCGTGTTTTTTTAATCCTCTTTTGAGGATGCCAGCAACACTGAAAGAGGCAAAAGTAGTTCCAATATCTGATAGTCGAATAATTTGATTCAGAACTTGTTCTTCCCACATATCTGGATTACAGGCAGGAGCAAATCCATCTAAAAACCATGCATTGACAGTGCTAGTTTTGGCAATGACTGGAAAAACATCATGTGCATCACCTAACCAAATATCAATACTAAAACGCTCATCTGGAAAATGAAGGCGGTGGCATCCTGCAATCGGCAGTGGATATTGGGCAATGAGTTGATCTGATAAATGTTTCAGTTCAGGCCAAGCATTTAAAGCTCGGATCAGATCAGCCTTGCTCAATGGAAATTTTTCCACCGTAATGACATGCAGTTGACTATGATTATTTGGACGAATTGATTGCCAAAGTTGCCAAAGGGTGAGGATATTTAAACCCGTGCCGAAGCCAGTTTCTCCGACTGTGAAATGTTCAAATGGTTTTAAGTCCGATAGGCGTTCATGTAGATCATTACCATTGATAAAGACATGACGCGTTTCAAGAAGGCCATTGGCTTTTGAAAAATAAACATCACCGAAAATTTTAGAAACTGGAATATCGATTCCATCAACGAGTTGCCAATCGAGATCAGCAGTTTGAATGGCCTGAGTCAAAATTTGAAACCTTTGAAAAGCGTGTCAGTGGTTTACCACTGACGACGTCGTTTTGTATAGATGTAACTGGCAATAATAAAGCCGACAAAAATACCGACAGCCATTGTTGCTGCACCGTACAAAAACATTTGAGCACTACGTTCACTTTGAAGCACCTGAATTTGTACACCTAAATTATCATTTTTTAGTTGTAATTCTTGATTCTGTGCTAAAGCTTCTAGGTTTGCTTTTTCAAGCTGTTGGAGACGTGTTGCTTGGTCTTTGACTAAAGCCTTTACTTTTGCTTCTTGAAGCGCTTTATTTCGTGCAATTTGTTCAGCTGTAAGTGGCTTTGCAGGCGTAGCTGTTGCTGGCTGAGACTGTGCAGCTGGATTCGCTGGTGCAGCAGTAGTTGCTGCGGGTTCAGCCCAAGCTGAAGATACCAATGCAAAACTGATGAAAAGAGCAGAGCGTGTCAAATTCATCATCTTATTCATGTGGTAATGCTTTATTAAAAGGTTTTACGTCAATGCTGGCATAAATACCTTCTTTTAAAAAAGGCTCATCTGCTAACCATTCATCTAACGCTTCACGGCTTTCAAAATCTAAAATAAGGGTGCTGCCATAAAATCCAGCTTGTGGGTTATTACGATCTTTTGGCATCGCGCCAGCGACGATTACGCGACCTTCCTCAGCCAGTTTTTCAAGGCGTGCAAGGTGTTGTGGGCGTGTTGCTAAGCGTTTTTCAACAGTACCTTCTTGGTCGGTACACGTCACTACAAATAAGGGCATGGCGAAATCTCTATATCCTCTTTCAACACGATTATTCTTCTGCAGATTTAAAGTGTTTTCGTAAAATGATGAATTGAATAATGATAAATGAAAACATCACAATCATGTCACCAAAAGCAGTAAATTCACCCCAATATTTTCCATCCATGAACACGAAAGCAAAGAAAATATGCAATGATGCCATACCAACAAACATCGCGGCCCAAGCATAGTTTAAATTTTTCCATCCCTGCGGTGTTAAATTTAAAATAGGACCAAATAAGCGTTGAATGAGAGGTTTGCGGTCTTTACCAAAATAAGGTGAAATTAAGAAAGCACCAGCAAATACAAAATTCAAGATCGCTGCTTTGAGACGAATATAAAAATCATCACTCAACATGAGAGTAATCCCACCAAAAATCACCGTCATAAATAAAACAATCCATTGTTGTTTATCGAGATGAAATTTTTGGCGGACAAATAATGCACCGTAGACCACGAGCATAGAAATGATTAAGCCCGTTGTAGCAACGAGAATATGGTTATTATCGACGCCACCTGCAGAGCCGATCCATTGCAGTAAAGGGTGATTGTTATCTTTGGGATCGACAGTTTTGTAAAGCCAAAAGAAAATTATGAGTGGCACAAAGTCTAAAAGTGCTTTCATGTTAAAGTATCTATGCAGTTCAGGTGGATGGGTTAGTATAAAAGATGCAAGGCGTAGATTTACACACACATAGTAATATTTCTGATGGAACTTTGTCGCCAGAGTTACTGGTTCAAGCTGCGCTCGAAAAAGGGATACATACCCTTGCACTGACTGACCACGATAGCATGGATGGTTTGGTTTTGGCTGAAAAAGTTGCAAAAAATCAACCAATTCAAATTATTTCAGGTGTGGAAATTTCAAGTCAGTGGTCTAGACCTTCGACCAAAAAAAGTTATGGTGTGCATGTGGTCGCACTGAATATGCAATCACCTGATCCTTTGCATAAGCTACTAGAACAACAAAAGATGATTCGAGCTGAACGTGCTCAACTCATCTGTGAATTGTTGAAGCCTCTTATTGGAGAGGATATTTACGCGGATGTGGTTGCGAAGGTCGAGGGTATACCTGATCGTGTGACACGAACCCATATTGCGAAGACGCTGGTCGAGAAGGGTCATGTTTCACGTCCGCAACAAGCTTTTGACAAATATATCAAGGAAGGTAAAAAAGCTTATGTTCAGTTTGAAGGACTTGGTCTGGAGGAAACGATACGTGTAATTCATGAGGCTCAAGGGTTTGCTGTTTTGGCACATCCTACCCGTTATGATTTATCTGCGACGAACATTCGTTATTTGATTGAAATATTTGCACGTTACGGAGGCGACGCAGTTGAGTTGCCACCTGCGATTGAGCCTACCTCGACGCGACAAATGGTAGACCGAATGATTGCCGAATTTGGGCTTAAAGTATCAGTTGGAAGTGATTTCCATGGAGATAATATGCCATGGATAAAATTGGGGAATATCCCTCAAGTGAAAGAGGGGCAGGTTGGCATCTGGGAAAGTTTTATTGTATAGAAATTCTCTTATAACAACGGATAAGAGAATTTCAGGCGTCGATAAGACATTCTGTTGTCATGAATCAAAGTAAGTTGTGATCTTGAGCTTGGATTGGTGGAGGAGTTGGTTTTCCTAAAGTCCCGAGTAGTTCAATCTCAATTGTACGAACCATGGCATCGAGTGGAAGATCATTACTTTGTGTACCAAAAGGCTCTTCTATTTCAGAGCTGAGCGCATCAAGCCCCAAAAACGTATATGCTAAAATACCGACTAAAAGTGGCGTCGCCAAACCGAGCACCGAGCCTAAACTAAATGGAAGCATAAAACAGAAAAAATAAACGGTACGGTTTAAGAGTACTGAATAAGCATAAGGTAAAGGAGTTGTAGCAATACGATCACAGCCTGTTTGAACCAAACTTAATTCAGTTACATGTTGGTTCATTTGTGTATAAATAATGTCTGAAATTTCGCCTTCTTTCAGTGACTGCATCAACTCCCATTGAATCAAACTTAATGTGTATTGTGGTGCATTGGCTTGCTGGTAAAGTTGAGTTAAAGCTTGTGGGCTCATGCCACTGGTTTGATGCAAAGCATCGGGACTGACTGTTTGATGACGAAGACGGTCACGCAGTACGTTAGCAAAAACAATCATATGCTGAATTACACGTTCACGACGACCTTGCGGCAAGATCCGGCAGTCTCGATCGAAATGTCGAGCATTGGCGATTAAGCTTCCCCATAATTTACGCGCTTCCCACCAACGGTCATAACATGCCGAATTTTTGAAACCTAAAAAAATCGACAATACTACTCCGATCAGTGTAAACCCAACCAAAGGAATTTCAGGGAATCTATAGAGATTTATATATTCAATTCCCCCCACGATTGCTGAAATCAGCATAACGATTCCAAGTGGAGGTAATACCTTCGGTAAGATGGTTCCACGCCATGAAAATAATAGTTTTAGCGTATCGGTTTGATCACGAACAATCATGTAAATCAATCTTTCATTTTTCTATGATCTTCACTAGTTCAGCGAGTATTGTCAATGATAAAAAATGGAAACTTCGAGCAATTTTATTCTGTAATTTATAGACTTATTCTCGGATCAGTTGGTGCTCCATAAAAGAGTAGCTGCCTTCGGTGGAAATGATGACATGATCGAGTAATTTAACCTCAATTAAATTACAAGCTCTACTTAAAGATTTCGTCAAATTGATATCGTCAATTGAGGGCTGAGGAATTCCTAAAGGATGATTATGTGCAATAATCACAGCACTCGCCTGAGTGTGGATGATATGTCGAATAAACTGATTAATTGAAACTGCACAGTGGTTAGTAGAACCAAAGAATAATTTTTTAAAATTAATTTTTCTGAGCCTTGCATCTAAACAGAGTACCGCGAAAATCTCTTGAGATTCGCCAATAAGTTCATAGCGAAGATAATCTTGAATTAAATCAGAGCGACTTAAATCAATTTGTTGGTTCAATTGATGTTGCAAGTAACGCCGTCCAAGCTCTTTTACAGCCATCAATTGAGAGTATTTAGTGTCTCCCATGCCATGGAACATGCGAATTTCGTCTATCGATGCATCAAACACTGCATTTAAGCTTCCAAAATGTTGCAACATCAATCTTGCTAATTCGACCGCAGAATGTTGTTGAGATCCTGATCTTAAAAAGATGGCGAGGAGTTCTGCATCAGAGAGGCTATGAGCACCTTGGCGGAGTAATCTTTCTCGCGGTCGTTCTTGTTCGGGCCATTGTTTGATCGAATTATTCATTATTATTCACTGTTTTAAATTATTTTAACTTTTGAATATTCACCAAGGTATATCTTGGGTGGCAGAATATTTAATGCTATTGTGAGCGCCACTGCAATAAAAAGGTGACGTGATCTTGAGTTTTGATCTTAGTGTGTTCTCCAATAAAAATATTATTCTTGCTGTTACTGGTGGTATTGCTGCTTATAAAAGTGCCATCTTAGTACGCCGACTTAAAGATTACGGATTTAATGTCCGAGTTGTAATGACTCAAGGTGCCCAAGCTTTTATTACGCCGCTTACCTTTCAAGCATTGTCGGGTAATCCAGTGCATACTGAACTTCTAGATACAGAAGCTGAAGCTGGAATGGGGCATATCGAATTAGCACGATGGGCGGATTTGGTACTTGTTGCTCCTGCCAGTTGTGACAGTATTGCCAAATTTGCTTGTGGATTAGCGGATGATTTACTCAGTACACTCTATTTGGCAACAAAAGCACCTGTTTGGATCGCACCAGCCATGAATCAACAAATGTGGGCGGCTAAAGCAACACAGCGCAATTTAAGTAGTTTGGTTGAGGATGGTGTGCATGTCATTATGCCTGAGGCGGGTTCTCAAGCGTGTGGCGATGTTGGATTAGGACGTATGCCTGAGCCTGAAGATTTAGCTGAACAGGTACGAGAATATTTCCATAAAGCGCAGCGTGCAATTGCAGAAAAATTTGGCTTGCTGGCGGGTAAAAAAGTGACGATTACCGCAGGTCCAACTCGAGAGGCAATTGATCCAGTGCGTTATATTTCAAACCACAGCACTGGAAAAATGGGGTTTGCTATTGCTGCTGCATGTTATTCAGCAGGTGCTGAGGTGACACTGATCGCGGGTCCTGTCAGTTTAGATACACCGAATGGGGTGAAGCGTTTAAATGTATCTTCAGCGAGACAGATGCTTGATTTAAGCATGAATCAGTTGGAAACAGGATGTGATGTATTTATTGCGACAGCTGCCGTAGCGGATTATCGTGTTGCAGAAGTTGCGGAACATAAAATCAAAAAAGCTGGTGATGAGTTAGCTGTCTCTCTTGTTAAAAATCCTGATATCGTGGCGACGATAGCTTTGCAAGACAAACGTCCATTTATGGTCGGTTTTGCAGCTGAAACGCGTAATGTTGAAGAATATGCCGCAGGTAAATTGGTGGCTAAGAAACTAGATATGATCGCATGTAATGATGTTTCAAGAGCGGATATTGGTTTTGCTTCAGATGAAAATGCGATGACTGTGTTTTTTGCTGAACAATATGAAATGGAAAAACGTGATCTTGAAAAAGCTTCAAAGCAAGAAATTGCACAGCAATTAGTTGAAGCTATCCATGATGCATTACATCAAGAAAAACGACCTGTTTAAATGTAGGATATAAAAAAGACCGCAAATGCGGTCTTTTTTATAAGGGTAAACTTAATCAGACGATTAAGCTTGACCTTCAGCAGCTGCCGCTTGAGCGCGTTGCATGTTTGCCTCAAACTCAGCATCGAAGTTAATCGGTGTAAGAAGTAATTGAGGGAAGCTACCTTTAGTTACAAGATCGTTCACTGCTTCACGAAGGAATGGGAACAAAATATTAGGGCAGTAAGCACCAAGAATGTACGGAAGACGTTCATCTTCAACGCCATCAATCAAGAAAATACCTGATTGTGTTACGTCTACGATAAATGCAGTTTCACCTGCATTCGCAGCTTGTACAACCACTTTTAAAGAAACTTCAAAATGAGTTGGATCTACTTTTTCAGCTGATGAAGAAAGATTGATGTTTAACTCAGGTTGCCATTCTTTTGTAAAAACCGCAGCACCAGGAACTTCAAAAGAAATGTCTTTTGTATAAATACGTTCTAATGCTAATTGTGGTTGAACTTGTTGTTCTTCACTCATTCTTAATTCCTTAGATTTAGTGATTATGCCAATAATTCGTCTAGTTTGCCTTCACGCTCTAAAGCATAAAGTTGGTCGAAACCACCGATGAATTGATCTTTAATGAAAATTTGTGGCACTGTGCGGTGGTTAGTTTTTTGCATTAACTCAACACGAACCTCAGGTGCTTCTTTTGATAAATTAATTTCTTTGTACTCAATGCCTTTACGTTCAAGGAGTTGCTTTGCACGTACGCAATAAGGACACATCGTTGTTGAATATACAGTCACTTGAGCTGTCATTTTACAAACTCCTTAAGCTTTTTTGCTTTTTACTAAAGGTAAGCCTTGAGCTTTCCAGTTACTGATGCCACCGTCTAAACGATAACTATCTGTATGACCGACTTGTTGTAGAGCAGAGCCTGCAACTTGGCCTAAATTACAAATGAATACCAATGGACGGTCCGCAGCTTTTAATTCTTCAACATTTGCAGCAATTTGACTATATGGAATATTACGACTACCGCTAATATGACCTTCACGGAAATCTTTAGCATCGCGCAAATCAATCAGCATCGCATTTTTAGCTTTCACTAAAATTCCGAGCGATTGTGGAGAAATTTTACGACCACTACGTTGTCCTTCAAAAACGAAAAACAAAACAATAAGGGCCCCTAAAATTGCAAATAAAAAGGGGTGATTCCCCATAAATTCGAACCAACGTTCCACAAATCACCTAATGACTAATTAAAAACTGCGTTGAGTATAACGTATATATATGGTGATCAAAATCACTGCTTCAAGGTCGTGCTTAAAGAAAACTAATTTTTTTGTTGCGCCTCAGTAATCTCATCTATTAGACGTAAATAACTTTCTAAACGTCTTTGTAAAATATCACCATTTTTGACACCTTCTTTAAGCGCACATTGCTTTTCGTGCGTATGGGTGCAATTGCGATACTGACAATGTCCTAAGAGCGCAGAAATTTCAGGAAAGCCACCATCGATTTTCTCATGATCTAAATGCCATAAGCCAAATTCACGAATACCTGGGGAATCGATTAAAGCACCATTTTCACCAAAACGAATTAAACGTGTTGAGGTCGTGGTATGTTGACCGAGTGCGGAGTTTTCTGAAATGACATTGGTTTTTTGATCAGCATCAGGAATGATGGCATTAATAAGTGTACTTTTCCCAACACCTGATTGACCTACAAATGCAACAGTTTGATTGTCAATACGTTGAATCAACTCATCTAAATTACCATTAGATTGAGTCAGGATGAAGTCATAACCAAGTTGACGATATTCTTCTGCTAACAGCAAAATTGGATCATTTTCTTTCAGTAAATCACATTTGTTTAATACTAATAAAGCTGGAATATTTGCATCTTCACATGCAACCAAATAACGATCAATTAGGGTTGGTGCAGGTTCTGGTAACGGTGCAATCACAATGACGATCAGGCTGATATTTGCAGCTACTGGTTTTACTTTGTGATAACGATCTGGGCGAGTCAACAAGGATTGTCGCGGTTGAATCGCTGTGATAATACCTAAGCCAGTATTTGGATCTGCTTGCCATTTTACGCGATCACCTGTAACCAATAATTCTAAATTGGTACGGGTATGACAACGCCAAACGCTATTCAACTCAATAGGTTTCCAAAAAGGTTCTGGCTCACCTTCTTTGGTATCTGGTTTTATTGGATGTTGATCAGGCAAGGAGAGGGCTTGTACTTCGAGTTGTCGACCATAGTGTTGGACGACTAAGCCTTCCAAGTCGTGAGACGTGTCGATTTCTTCTTGACGTGTTTGATGTTGTTTCTGAATACGACGTTGTTGTTGCTCTGTCAAACGACGCTTACGAATTAAAGCCATTCACAACCTAAAAAACCTTGAAATTTAGATGGCAAAAATAGCATGATGAGCCATGGATTTACAGCCAAGATCGGAATAATTTGCTACTATCCATCTTTAATTTAGCCCAATAAGATTGCACTTTATGAGCAGCACCCCAGATACCCGCTTAATTTGGATCGACCTTGAAATGACAGGGTTAGATACAGACAATGATCAAATTATTGAAATTGCAACGATTATTACAGATGATCATTTAAATATCCTTGCTGAAGGCCCAGTGTTAGCTGTACATCAGTCAGATATTATTTTAAATGCGATGGATGAGTGGAATACACGTCAGCACGGGCAATCTGGACTTATTGAACGCGTACGCCGTAGTAAGTTAACTGCGCAAGATGCTGAGCAACAAACACTTGAATTCTTAAAAAAATGGGTCAATCCAAAATCATCTCCAATGTGTGGAAACTCAATTTGCCAAGATCGCCGTTTCTTACATCGTTTAATGCCAGAGCTTGAGCAGTTCTTCCATTACCGTAATTTGGATGTGTCTTCTGTTAAAGAGTTAGCAAAACGCTGGCGCCCAGAAATTATGAGTGGTTTAAAGAAAAATGCTTCTCATCTTGCGATGGATGATATTCGTGACTCAATTGCTGAATTGAAGTATTACCGTCAATATTTTTTCATCTCAAATAATTAAAACGTTCTGCTGAAATTTTAGAAAAGGGGCTAAGGCCTCTTTTTTTATAGATTTTATAAATGATCGAAAGAACAAAGTATTAATTAAAATGTTTAAAAGTTGATAGCAAAAAATAAACTGATTTCTATGCTGATAGATCTCAGAATAGTGAAAATTTAAGAATGATAACAGAGACTAAGTTATGCAAAGTAGTAATCCGATTTTAACCCGTGTAGAGACGGTATCCAATTATCAACAACCCATGACCATTCAAGGTGCGATTCAGAAATCTGTTGTATTAACTGTGATTTCGGCAGCGGTGGGTATCGCGCTGTTTATTTATAGTTTTATGACTTTAAATGTATCACTCGCCTATGCTAGTGCGATGGTGGGGGCGATTGGTGGATTCATTCTGGCACTCATTACTACTTTTAAGCCGAATACTGCTCGAACTTTAGCTATTCCATATGCTTTATTTCAAGGTGCTTTTTTAGGGGGTATTTCAGTCATATTTCAACTGAAATACCCTGGTGTTCCTTTAAAGGCCTTGCTCGCAACATTTGTCACGACTTTGGTGATGTTCGCGCTTTATCGGTTTCAAATTATTCGTGCGACTGAGAAATTTAAAGCGGTTGTGTTGTCAGCCACCATTGCGATTGCGATTGTATTTGTTCTCCAATTTATTATGAGTCTAGCTTTTGGTTCGAGCATTCCATATATATTTGATAATAATTGGCTAGGTTTAGGATTTGCAGCTTTTGTGGCCATTATTGCATCATTGAATCTAATTTTAGATTTCGACCTGATTGAAAATGCCGCAGCTCAATATGCGCCTAAAGCGATGGAATGGTTATGTGGTATTGCCTTGTTAGCCACTTTAGTTTGGATGTATTTCTCTTTCTTGCGTTTAATTGGTCTACTGTCTAGTAATGACTAATGTAGTTCAGCTAAGGCGTGTAAAAAGATCAGACTGATGTCTGATCTTTTTTTAGCGTCTAATTCGGTTTAACAATTTTTTGAAAAAAGATGCATTATGCAATTTCGTAAATGCTCTAGACTTGGCATCATGCATGAAAATTAATTTGAGTGAGAGTCACATGGCACAAGGACTATTAGCAGGTAAACGTTTTTTAATCGCGGGTGTTGCGAGTAAATTGTCGATTGCATTCGGTGTTGCAGAAGCTTTACACCGTGAAGGTGCAGAATTGGCATTTACCTATCCTAATGAAAAAATGAAGAAGCGTGTTGATGACTTTGCTGAACAGTTTGGTTCAAAACTAGTTTATCCATGTGATGTTGCTGTTGATGCTGAAATCGAACAGGCATTTGCTGAATTAGCAAAACATTGGGATGGTTTGGATGGCGTAGTGCATTCAATTGGTTTTGCACCAGCACATACTTTAGATGGTGATTTTACTGAAGTTACTGATCGTGAAGGTTTTAAAATCGCGCATGACATCAGTGCCTATAGCTTTATTGCCATGGCTCGTGCGGCAAAACCACTTTTAACTGCTCGTCAGGGCTGTTTGCTTACACTCACTTACCAAGGTTCAGAGCGTGTGATGCCAAACTATAATGTTATGGGATTGGCGAAAGCATCTTTAGAGGCTGGCGTTCGTTACTTGGCTTCAAGTTTGGGTGCTGAAGGAATTCGTGTAAATGCGATTTCAGCTGGTCCAATTCGTACGCTTGCGGCTTCAGGTATTAAGTCTTTCCGTAAGATGCTTGATCTGAATGAAAAGGTTGCACCTTTAAAGCGTAATGTCACGATCGAAGATGTAGGTAATGCGGCATTATTCTTATGTTCACCATGGGCGAATGGTATTACTGGCGAAATTTTATATGTAGATGCTGGTTACAATACGGTTGGTATGAGTGCTGATTTAATGCTAACAGACTAAATAGATTCGCACAAAGAATTAAAAAATCGGCAATCTTATTGCCGATTTTTTACATTTTTTAAAGTTCATTTATGTAACCAAGACTAGGTAAATCGTATTTTTTTTGATTAAATATTAAGAAATTCTTTAGCCTTACTAAATTATAAAAGACAGATAATAACCATGCTTGCCAACATCTTTTCGGCATTGGAACAGCTC
>NZ_JBWYIZ010000020.1:0-11352 GCF_056779995.1 Acinetobacter sp. ANC_7504
TCCCCAATTTCTGCGGACAACTTTTGGGATAAGTTTTAATCAATTTTGTACGCCTTGGCTCACATTCATTCAGGTATTTTGCGTCTATACCGATGACCTTCAATTTTCTATGATGAACACATAGAGAGCAGGATGCTCCAGATAACAATAAGAAATCGTAGCAATGGAATATGCAGGTACGACAGGAGTTATACCAACGCATCAAATACGTAAAAAAGCCCAACAGGATGTTGGGCTTTTTTATGTCTTGAATTTGGATTTCGTATAAGAGATTTTATGTTAAATAAGGCAGTTTCATTTTCATTGTCTGTATTTCCAGCAAACGATTTTAAACACGACAAGCTAAGTCGTTGATGAGTTGCATATCTCAAAAAATCTGATATCCTGGCAAAAAACAGGATAAGTTGTTGAGTTATGAACGCACCCGAAAATTTTTTACCTATTGAAGCCACACTTATACGTGAAAAGAGACATCGTTTAGGGCTTACTCAGCTAGAGTTAGCCTGTTTGTTAGAGCTTAAAGAAAATGGTGAACGGACAATAAGAGGATGGGAGCTAGGAGAACATAAGCCTTCAAAATCGAAGCTAGCCAAAATTTTAGAGCTTCATGAAGAAGCTCCTTTTAGAAATGAGAATAAGGATAGTTGGTTCAGTTTTATTGATCTTTTTGCTGGAATAGGTGGCATACGGATGCCTTTCCAGCAGTTAGGTGGAAAATGTGTATTTAGTTCTGAATGGGATAAGTTTGCTCAAAGAACTTATGCTGCAAACTACGGTGAAGTTCCATCTGGAGATATTACGCAAATCTCTGCTAAAGATATTCCTGATCATGACATTCTGATGGGAGGATTCCCCTGTCAAACTTTTTCTCAAGCTGGGTTGAAAAAAGGTTTTGATGATACTAGAGGTACTATGTTCTTTGAAATCCAAAGGATTTTGGGAGAGAAAAGACCAAAGGTTTTCTTACTTGAAAATGTTAAACAATTAAAAGGTCATGATAAAGGACAAACGTTAAGAACAATTTTAAATATCTTAACTGGAAAAAGTGATCAGGCTTTAGATGATGTTCCTATGTCTCAAGATGCTAGAAATGCATTAAGTAAAAAACTTAACTATTGGGTAGATTTCAGAGTATTAAGAGCAGCTGATTTTGGTATTCCTCAAAATCGTGAGCGAATTTTTATTGTAGGTTTTGACAAAGATTATTTCGGTGAAGATTTCGATTTTGAACAAGTATTTAAATGGCCGGTTCCTAGCTGTGAGCCTACAAGAGTTGGTGATATTTTAGAACCTCAAGAAGTTTTAGATTCTCAAGAAGATAGATACACTATTTCAGATAAATTATGGGCTGGGCATCAACGTCGTAAGGAAGAACACAAAACAAAAGGTAATGGATTTGGTTGTTCTGTTTATACAGCAGATAGTGCTTATACGAATACGCTTAGTGCCCGATATTATAAAGATGGTTCTGAAATACTGATTGATCAGAGTCATTTAGGTAAGAATCCAAGGAAACTTACTCCTCGTGAATGTGCGAGATTACAAGGTTTTCCTGATGAATTTATTGTTGATGCAGTATCACAAGGACAGATTTACAAACAATTTGGAAATTCAGTCTGTGTGAAAGTGATAGAAGCGATTGCGAAACAAATTATTGAGGTTCTTGCTTATAAGACGAATAAGTAAAAAAAGGGCCTTTAGGCCCTTTTTTTTATGGATAAGTTCTGCGAATTAGAGAATTCCAATAACTATTATTTGCTCTCCATTGAGCATACGGTCTTGGATTTGTTTCATACATTCCTGAATCGTAAAAAACTACTCCAGTCTTGACTAAATAAATCCAATCTTCAAAAGTAATAGGATCCCCGAAACATATTTGATTATAGACCCCAAGAGCATCTGTTTTACATGTGAACCATCCCTTTTGATTAAACTTATCATTAACTTTTTTAGCTAACTTTATGGCATCCCATCTTGCTATCACTATTGAGCCATTTCGATAAATTTCTGGAACAATCGTCTCTTTGTGAGGTCTAAGATCTCTTTGATAGTTGTAAACAATTTCAATATCGTTATTTGGATTAACTAATAGAATACAGCCAAAATCATTCCATTGATCAATCTTAGGAATAGGCTTTCCTGACCAGGAAAGCCGGTTATCTCTTTCGATATTTGGTTGACCCCAGATAGGAAGAAAATGAGTATTCCTACGTTGTACAGCAGTGATACCTTTTTCCCTTGGAATAATTTCCTTATCATTGAAAATAAAATAATTAGGACTCCAATCGCCAAATGTTGTTTTGGAGGTCGTCTGGTTCTTCATTTCAAAACCTAATAAATCAGGAGCATTGGATGCATTTGGTTTAATTCCCATCTGTTTTTCTAACCAATGCCCTTTACTTCCGTCATGATTTAAGTTCATTCCAATAGTGTTAGCTTGTTTTCCATGAACGTTTTCCATAAAAATTTGAACTATTTTTTGTTCGTTAGTCATTTATCTAATCTCTAAATTTAACTATTTGAGATTAAATATAAAAAATATAATTTTGTAAAAGCGAATAGGTCTATATGTATTTTAATTATGCTTGCACTTTATTTTTAATGCTTGCATTATGTAAGCATTGTTTAAGAGTGCAAGCATGGTTATGAAAGATGAAAAAAAATCCAAAGCTGGACAAGCTAGAGCTGAAAGTTTGACACCCATTCGAAGAAAAGAAATTGCTAGAGAAGCAGCTTTGAAAAGATGGGGAAATAAGGCTACTCATACAGGGGAACTGAAGATAGGAGAAATTAATATTCTTTGTCATGTCCTAGAAAATGGGACAAGGGTTATATCCGGTAATGCGATTCAAAGATCTTTGGGCTATCCTAAAAATGCTTCTGGTATGACATGGAAAAACTTTGTAGATGCCAAACTACTAGATTTTCTTTCAGATGAAACAAAAGATAAATTAGAGAATCCCATAAAATTTGATCGAGTTGGGAAAGGTGGATCGGTACCTGATACGCATGGTTATGATGCATCTGTATTAATAGATATATGTGATGCTATTTTATCTGCTGCAAAAGTAGAAAATCTTTTAACTAAGTCTCAACAAGTTCAGGCCAAATTTGCTGAAATTTTAATTAGGTCTGTAGCAAAAGTAGGACTTGTTGCTTTAATTGATGAAGCAACGGGATATCAAGAGGTACGTGATAAAAAAGCACTCCAAGCTATCTTAGATAAGTATTTAGCTAAGGAGTTGGCTGCTTGGGCTAAAAGGTTTCCAGATGATTTTTATAAGGAAATGTTTAGGCTAAGGGGGTGGAAATTTGATCCCAATTCAGTTGCAAGACCTGGAGTAGTTGGTAGATACACATTGGATTTAATATACGAGAGATTAGCTCCTGGCCTTCTTGAAGAATTAGAAACAAGAAATCCTAGAAATAGTTCAGGGAATCGTACTCGCAAGCATCATCAATGGTTGTCTTCAGATGTTGGTCACCCAGCATTATCCCAACATTTGCATTCAGTAATCGGTTTTATGAAATTGGCAGATAATTGGGAACAATTAATGGCGATGGTTGATAAAGTCTATCCAAAAAAAGGTACTCAAATTGAACTTTTATATGAGGATTAAGAGAGACTTAAGTTAAGATTGTCTACAATTAACATAATACACGTTATGCGAAATGCGTTATAATTCTCTTTAGAAATCAGTGCTGTAGTTTCTAGTTGATAGCCCAATCGAGCCCGTTTGGGCTTTTTTTATGATTTTTCACTTTCCACGCTTAATAAATGAACAATGTTCCACGGTTTTGTGTAGCCCTGGTTAACCATTCGGCAAGAAAAAACGGCTCAGGAAGCCACGTTTTTTAGGTTCCGGTTCAATATGCTCAGGTACTGGGATTCGCTTATTTTCTTTTTTAACCGGAGTAGTCAATCCGTCATGTTTCGTGTCATTAGTGCTTGGTGTTGGCTGTACTTGAGCAGCCGTTTGTGGCTGCTCTTGATCGGTAAACGTAGTGGTATTGGCTTGTGGGGGCTTCATCTCAATGAGTGTAAGAAGCGTATCAATACGAGCATTCGCTTTGGCTTCCCTATCTTCGGCTTTCTCTAATTGTTTTTTCAAGAAATCGATTTGATTTTTAAGTTCTACAACTGTTTTATCAGTGTATTCGGATGTATTTTGGTTTTGTATTGAAGACGTATCGATACGTTTTACTTGTTTTGATCCAAATGGTTCCCCATAAACCCTAAGTAATTCTGAGAAGTCTATAAAGCCATCATGATCACGACTTAATACCCCGTTTTTTATGTCTTTATAGAGTGTAGCTCTAGATTTTTTATACAGAGTTGCAGCATCACTAACACTGTATTTTGTAGCTGTATTCATAGTGTATTGCTGTGTATTTTAAAAATGTCTTGGAGAATACAATATGTGTATTTTTCAATACACTCAAGGTTTAAAGCCCAAGTTCTTTAAATGTGGAATGAATTGTTTTTGTTGTGTTGGATCTCTGAGCATCTCTTTGATTTTTGAAGCTAGTGCTTCATAACTTTCATTTCCAACAGCCAAATAAGATAGTTCTGGTAAACGAGAAAGTTGATTGCCAAACATATTGATTTGAGCATCTGTCAGCTTATAAAAATCTTTTGCTGTATCTGCACCCTGGTGGCTAATGCTTTTAGTCTTTTCTTTAAAAGAAAACAGAATATGAGTAACTTTACGTCCTGTTTTCTTCTGTTCATACGTAACTTTCAAAGGACTGTATTCATTTATTTGATCTACTGCCGTATCAATTACTCGTTTTTTAAAATCTGCGAATAATGGATACTTCTTACCAAGCTCTAACATTATTCTTAAGCTATCGACAGATATCTCACGTTTACCTATTTGGCGGTATTGCACAAGTAACTCATAAATGCGGATAGCATATGCACTATTGATTCCCGCAATATCTGAGAGCGCATATTTAGTAAATTCTCTGCTTAAATTAGAGATGAAAGGAAGAATCGGTTTTGAAAACCGAATGCCAATAATACTTTGACTATCTAAAAATTGAATTTCTTGAACCCATCGCATCTTTATAGATTTGTCGTCAATATTAAGGTTAATAGACCTTTCATATAGTCTATTAATACCTTCTTTTAGATCCCTGTATGCAGTTTTCTCATGTACGCCTAAAAGCTGTAATTCACTAACACTTACAGGATAGAGTTCATCATCGGTAATAGGTTGATTTTTTGGAATGCGTGAGATTGCAGCTAAGACAATTCGTTGTTCTATGGCACTTAATTGATACGATGCCTCTATAACTTGATTTGATTTTACAACGTGATTTTTATTCAAAACGAATCCATTGATTTTTTTAATATATGACAAATATATACTTGTCATAGTTAGTAGTCAATCCGTCATAGTTTAGTAGTCAATCCGTCATAGTTAGTAGTCAATCCGTCATAGTTAGTAGTCAATCCGTCATAGTTAAACTTTGTGATCCTTTATAGATAAGCCTTACAGATGACTTAAAAGATTTAAAAGATTTAAAAATAATTAAAAAATAACATTTGAAAAATTGCCCTTGGTTTTCGCTTCGCTCATGAATTTTTTATGCTCGCTACGCTCGGTCTAGAAGCAAAAAATGACAGCTGATTAACTAAATTTGAGAATTCAGATGATGAAAAATTGTTTTTCAGAGGGTCGAGGCGCAACTTTTCATTGTTCGCTCGTAGACACTCGCTCTGAAATGATGATTAGAAGCAAAAAATAGGGGGTATTTTCAATTTTTTCACTGATGACCAAGTTTCCTATATTCAAGGTCTAAATGCGCTTAAAACGCAAATGAGCGCAATATGGAAAGCAGTTTATTAGGGTCATGCTCAGGACCTCAAACTCAGTTATTTATGTGTGATGAGGGACACACAGATTTTTAATTTAATTCAGCAGAATCAGCTGCATCAGGTGTTTTAAGTGACCTACCTTCACTTTAACCATTTTGTAAAAGTCGAGTTAAAAGACTTTGATTTCACTTGTTTTCTCAAGGTTCTGTGAATTTCTGGATACGATGCCACTCGTATCTGATTTTCTAGGTCGATTTTTTATGAATGTGGTTTGAGGGATTAGACCGCCAAGTCTATGAAGTCGCCAAACTTCAACCTCAAACCACAATCTTCCAATTCTCTTACACACTCCAACTTAATGGCGTGTCCTTTCGTTACTCATTTCAACGCTTGCCTTTCACTCGAATCAAAATGCTACCTTCACCATTACAGTGAAGCTCTACTAAGTCACTCTCCCACAGTTATATTTTCGGATGTTGCCTCCGACTGGATAAAAAGCTCTTCAAATTAAAGAGAAATTCTTAAACAGTACGGCATCTTCATCAAACATAACTGCTTCCCAAGTTAGTATTTCAACAGTTATTTTCAGTGACCTGAAAAATGGCAGAACCCGTGCCGATCTCCTGCATATCACACCTACATTCCTATGTCCCCTGATCGCAGTTCCAAGTCTTATCAGGTTTATACAATGTGATATGCAATCAACAACCATCCACGTTCACGCCTTACCCATATCGACATCCGCAGCTTGTGCCACGTTGCCGACCTTACAGGCTTGAGCTATCCATTGATCTCGACAGCAAAACAGAATGTCATCCGACAAATTCACTGTTTCACCTAAAATCGAGTACCGATTGCGCCAGCTTTCGCCTTGCAACCCTGACACCTCACGATGCCCTCAAAAGCCCACCTGTGGGTACAACTTACGCCCTTGTCATTCTTTTTGTTTTTGACTTGAAGCGTCTAGTTGCCAGCTATTAACGAGGTTACTCATTCCTTAAGTCCTCTGACTGTCTGTTTTATACAGGGTTTCGGTCTTTTTGACCTAGGTGGGACATTACTCCCACCGCCACGTCACCGTGGTCCCGTTTCCTTGTCGCCCAACTGACCCACTCCTGGAAGTGGGGTGTTCATTCATAAAATGAGTGAACAGGTAGAAAGGAGGAATCGCACCCCCTAGCCCCTAGTGTAGCCGCGCCAGCTAGAGTTTCCTCACGCACGCAGCTTCACCACTAAAGCTTCTCAAAGATTGGCAGTCCTCAAGAAGGGGGAGTGTGTTTGATTCATGGGTAGACAACCCAGGAACCAAACAAAAGAGAATTGGCTCATGGATTGGCAGTCCACGCAAAAAATCAAAGACCTTAAAAAACCTTATATTCGATCAAAATGTGATCGTCAAGGCCCAGAGCAGGAACTGCTATTTATAGAATCACCAAAGGTGGTTAACTGCTGTCAGCAAAATTCAAAAAAATACCATTTTTTGTATTTTTCGAAATAACTTTATGGAATTTATTAAAAATATCTTTTATAAATCTCTTATAGAATCACTTTAAAAAATAAATTTAAGGATCATAAAAAGATGATTTATTACAGCTACAATTCGACGGATTTTACAAAAAATGTTATGGGACTGATGACGAATGAATATGATTTAGTTTCTGAAAAATTCACTTTTAATGTTGATGATGCCCAGGGAATGATTAAGAAATGGATTGATCGTTATCATCTATTGGATACGGCTCAACAAACCTATCGTAGAAGATTGAATATAGAACCTGTTTTTAGTTTAGTCCTCAATTTTAAATATGAATTTTTACGGGGAATTACTGAGGATGAACGTTGGAAGAAATTTGCAAATGGTGAACCTATTTTTTTAGAAAAAGTTGATGCTTATTTGTTTTGTCGCACCAGTGATGCTTTCTTATTTGATGAAAAAACTCAAAAAGTTTTAAGCAAAAAAGACAAACAAGATCTCGTGAAAATTAACCGTAAAATTTTTGAGATCTGTCCAAGTGCAGAGCCTTTCAGATATATTGGTGCTATTGATCCAATAGTAATGGGCAAATATGAACTAGTACGCCTGACTAAGCCAAAAAAAAGTATTAAGCAACTTCAGGCAAATAATTGGACTAATGAAAAGCATGCCACAGATTGGACATGGCGACTGACAGATAAGGCTTATAACGAACAGTTGGAACAAGGGAAACGGATCGTTTTACGATTCCAAAATCTTATTGAGAAGAAAGCTAGCCTAGATGACAAAAAAGCCTACTTTGAGCGTCATTTCAGGGCTTTAGAAGGATATCTTGGTTATCGAGGTGTACGTCAGCAAATAGGGAACCTGTATCATCTAGAAAAAAGACTTTTTCAGGATAAATATAATCAACCTTGGTTTGATCATGGAGCGAGAACTTTGAAGCTTTCGTATATGAAAAAACTTAAAAATAAAATTCCGAATAATACTCTCTATGAGGAAGCTCAAAAGCACTATCAAAAGATATTGTTAAGTTACTTAAATAAAGAATATGAGCGTTGGAATAAGCAGAAGTCCGAAAAATGAGCATGAATCAGATGTCTAGACAAGCGAAAGACCCATCAATCTGGCCTTTGGCATAACGTGTATTATGTTAATTTTAGGAAAAATTAAGATTACTTTTAAAAATTAAAAGCTTAAAATCCCCTCGATATTTTGGGGTTAGATGTGAATGCATAACAAAAACTTTCGATACGATATTAATGGATTAAGAGCATATGCTGTTATCCTTGTCGTTCTCTTTCATTTTGGTATTATAGGATTTGCAGCAGGATTTATCGGTGTTGATATTTTCTTTGTAATATCAGGTTTTTTAATGACTAGTATTGTTATTAAAAGCTTAGATAAAGGAAATTTTTCGCTTTTAAAATTCTACCTAGCCCGTGGTATACGTATTGTTCCAGCCCTTTTTGTAGTCAGTACGATAGTACTTATTTTAGGGTGGTTTCTTGTACTTCCAACAGATTATAAGGCATTAGCCAAGCACACTCTTTCAAGTATCAACTTTTTTTCAAATATTGTGTATTGGAGAGAGTCTGGCTACTTCGATACTGACTCACATAATAAAGCTTTGCTCCATACATGGTCTCTATCTGTTGAATGGCAATTTTATTTAGTTTTCCCAATTATTGTTGCTTTACTTTATAAAATAAAAAAATCTAGAAATTTTCTACTCACATTTTTTATTTTAGGAACAATCATTTCTTTAATATTATCAATCATTATTACTGCAAAAAATCCATCAGCTGGCTTCTTTCTATTACCAACTAGAGCTTGGGAAATGCTAGCTGGAGGATTGATTTTCTTTATTCCTAAAGAAAAAGTTCCATATAAAAAACCTTTAGAGTTCATTGGTTTTTTTCTAATAGCTATTAGCTGTTATATTTTCTCAACTGACACATTATGGCCTAGCTATAATGCTATTCTACCAGTTCTAGGTGCTTTTCTTATTCTTTTAGCACATCAACAAAATTCTATTTTTACAAAAGGATCTGTTTTCCAATGGTTAGGTAATAATTCATATTCAATTTACCTTTGGCATTGGCCGATCGTCTTTTTCTTACATTATTTTTATAAAAATGATGACTATATATTTATTACAGCAGGGATAATTTTATCTATCATTCTAGGATGGCTTTCTTATACGTATATTGAGAATCCAACTCGTAAAAAATTATCAAATTTATCAATAGTTAAAGCTTATTTTCTTTGGTTTTTATCTATTTCAATTCTTAGCTTAATTTCAATTATGATATTTAAATTTGATGGTGTTAAAAACCGTTTTTCTAATGAAATTAATAATATTAGTAATACCATCAATGATATTAACCCAAGAAGAGATGAATGCCTTGGTAAACAGGATGACTCTCAACTTAAAAAATGTACCTATGGTGATGGACCATTGTCTCTAATAGTCGTTGGCGACAGCCATGCAAGTGCTATGTTAAATGGTGTTATTAATGCTCTACCTAATAATACATCTTTAATTTCATTTACTATTAGTGGTTGCCCTACAGTTAAAAATTTAAAAAAGACTAATATGCCTGAATATTCTTGTGGCGAAAGAGTAAAAGATATTATTAATGATATAAAAACGAACTACTCGACTGATATTCCAATCCTAGTAATTAATAGAGCTAATGCCATTTTTCAAGGTGAACCAGAAAATGATAAAAGTAATCAACCTATTCGATATATAAACACTCCATCTCTTGTATTTGATGAGGAATATTATGCACAAATGAGAAATGCCTATGTTGATACATTAAAAGATTTATCTGCATCTCATAAAGTATATATTACAAGGCCAACTCCAGAAGCTAAAAAAGAAATTTCCAACCTTGCAGCGAAAATTTTTAAGTATCATTTACCTACTCAAGATTTAACCATTACTTGGAATGAATACTACGAAAGAAGTAAACAAGCTTGGAAAGCCCAAGATATGGCAGCACAATCAACTAAAAATATTCAAATAATTGATTTATCTAGAGAGTTTTGTGATAACGAAACATGCTACTTTACCCAAAATAATTTACCTTTATTTTATGATGACGATCATATGAGTTGGACTGCATCTCTAAAATTAGCCCCTATATTTAAAAAAGAAATTTTTGATAAATAACAAGTAAAGGACCACTAACGTGGTCCTTTTTATTTAATTATTTAACATAAAATCTCTTATGCGAAGTCGACTTGTAAGCCCAAAACAGAAACCAGCCTACACCAAAGTTAAAGCTTTAAAAATTGACATAAAAACTAAGCTTTAAAATCATTGTTTAAAACAAATAGTCAAAATAACCTAAGGTTTAATTTTATGTTTTATATACTTTTTCTTTTAGTTTGGTGATACTAGGATCAAAATGATCTAACATTAGTGCATAAAAATGAAAAATCTTGAAGTACTAATAGCACAAGCTCTACATTCATATGAATTGGAACATATAGAACAATCAATAAGCAAAAACATTAACGATGCTATCTTGAAGATATTGGTCGACGATGGACCTTTTGAAAAAATTGATTGTTATTTGTATTCAAAAAAAGATCCTAAAAAAATTCTAAAAAGCTCCATACATTATGTAATTGCTCTATTAGAAAGAGCGAAGTATAGAGTACAGAAAGCTCAGCGAGATAATCTGAGTCCTTTGCATATCTGCTTATACGTGATTAAGAAAATTGAGGGGTTTATCGAATACTTAAATACTAAATTTTAAGTGTGAAAACTCTCTTATTTAACATAATAGAGCTTATGCGAAATGAAATCAAAATAATGATTTAAAATCAATAACTTAAAAATTTTCACCCACCCTGAAAAACAGCAAAAAATCGACTTTGAAACATATCGGTTTCTTTTTGAGCAAATTTGTCATTTTTCGCCAATAAAATTGATTAAAAAGTGATCAAAAACCGCAATTCCCTATAAGATATATGCCTTTTAAGATCAAATTCATCCCCAATTTCTGCGGACAACTTTTGGGATAAGTTTTAATCAATT
>NZ_JBWYIZ010000021.1:0-8276 GCF_056779995.1 Acinetobacter sp. ANC_7504
TCCGCACCTTCTTGTGCCGCAGCTTCTTTTGCAGTAGCGAGTGCAGTTTCTACATCTGTCAGCTGTTGTCCATCAAACTTACCTGCTGCAAGCAAGTCTTCTACTTTTTCAATGATTTTTTGCAACTCATCAGTTGGATCAGTTGGATCAGTTGGATCAGTTGGATCAGTTGGATCAGTTGGATCAGTTGGATTATTATCTGATCCACTAGCAGCATCAAAAATTGCGATACCAGCGCCAACTGCGCCTAGTGCTAATGCTCCACCAGCTAACCAATTATTTAATATTGTTGCACCAGTTCCAGCACCGCCCTCTAATAAAGCTTCGATATTTTCTAATGGGTTATATTCTACATTTTTGAAATCAAGGACATACATTTCACCGTTTTGATTACGGAAAACAAGATCTGAAGTTTCATAATTGAAGTTATCTAAAGTAATTGTTTCCCCGTTATTTAATTTAATAATGACCTGATTTTCATTCACAATCAGCTCTTGAACATCTTCAGGAGCCACATCGATCATTACAACTGAGTCTTCAACAATTTTAATTATATTGCTCTCTGAAGTGATCGTATTATTCAAGGTTTTTTTTGAGATAATCTGAGTTTGCATATACAAAATACCCATAGATTTAAAGAAATTTTACTTAATAGCATTAAACGATCATTTAGTTTTCTAATCAAGATTTTTTTAGATTAAAAATCATATATTTCAATATATTGTGACATAAGTCACACTATTTTTTAATTAAATTGCTTCTATATTGTACAAATGCTGAATAGTTAAAAATCACAATCATGTTACAAAAACAATACATTGTTTAATTTACATTCATTATCAAACTTAATAATTATTTTTATTCACTTACTGGCTTTGACCAATTGTTGAGAAGCTAATTCTCACAAAGCAATGGTATAATCACAAAAAAAATGATCAGTTTTTATGAAATATTTTTCTTGTGCACAATGTAATCTGCAAATCTTTTTTATGAACTCTACATGTACTCATTGTGGAACTGATTTAGGCTATGTTGTTGAAGAAAAAGAAATGGGAAGCTTTCATAAACATACCAGTCAGTTGTGGAAATCAATCAATCCCACATTTAAAAATAAACTCTATAAACCCTGTTTTAATTATTCTCATCACCATGTATGCAATTGGATGATTCCCGCAGAAAGTTCTGATATTTATTGTGACTCTTGCAAACTTACCTCTATTATTCCAAATTTAAATAATCCTGATCACACCATCTATTGGAGCAGATTAGAGCATGCGAAGCGTCGTTTCCTTTATATGATGCAACAACTAAATATCATGCCGAGACCAAAAAAAAATGATCAAGATCAATTTGGACTTAGATTTAATTTTTTGATGCCCGAACCAGATCTTCCTGTTTTAACTGGTCATGCTCAAGGTACAATTACATTAAATGCAAGCGAAGCAGACGTCGTATACCGCGAAACAACCCGAATAAAAATGGGTGAAAACTATCGAACCCTACTCGGTCATTTTCGCCACGAAAGCGGGCATTACTATTTCGATCTCATTCAACAGCTTCGACCAGATCTGATTGATGCGTTCAGAGTAATGTTTGGAGATGAACGACAAGATTATGCTGAGGCTTTAAAGCGACATTATCACGAAGGTCCACCCATAGACTGGCAGAAAAATTTTATTAGTTCCTATGCGAGTGCTCACCCATGGGAAGATTGGGCAGAGACTTGGGCACATTATTTACATATGATGGATACCTTAGAAACAGCATATTATGCGGGTCTGAGTGTTCAATCTAAACGTGCTGATCTCCCAAGTATGACCATCGAAGAATATCCGATTGGTGCTAAAAACTTTGAAACTGTTTTGCAAAATTGGTTAACCATTACTTTTAACTTAAATGCACTTAACCGAAGTATGGGTTTAGATGATGCATATCCATTTACGCTATCAGACAAAGTCTTAGACAAGCTTAGATTTATTCATCACAAACTTTTAGAAATTTCATTTCAAAAATAAATATATCTGCTTTATCAAAGGTTGAAGTTACTTATTATTTAAATACAATCTTCACCAAGTCTTATTGATTGTGTGTAAATGAAAATAAACGAATAGATTGTACTCGTTACAGGTGGAGCACGAGGCCTTGGGTTGGCAATTACCAAGACTTTATTGAGCGAAGGCGCTCGAGTCGTAGTCAATTATCATAGTAGTCATGAGTCTGCTAAAACATTAAAACTTTCACATCCTGATCAAGTATTTAGTTATCAAGCAGATATTACTGATGCAGAGCAAGTTTCAAAAATGTTTAACGCTGCCAAACTGCACTTTGGTGAAGCTATTCATTCGGTTGTGAATAATGCACTCGTTAGTTTTAAATTTAACGGGGATGCAAGACCAAATATTTCACAAATACAGTGGAATGATATGCACACTCAGTTTGAGGGTGCTGTTAAAGCTGCTCTCAATACCACTCAAGCTGCTTTAGCCGACATGAAAGCCAATCAATTCGGTCGAATTGTGAATATAGGAACAAACTTGGTGCAAAATCCTGTTGTGCCATATCATGACTATACTACTGCAAAATCTGCCCTTCTCGCATTAACGAGAACATGTGCTCATGAATTAGGTGAGTTTGGAATTAATGTCAATATGTTGTCTGGTGGATTACTTCAACAAACTGATGCAAGTAAAAGCACGCCACAGGAAGTTTTTGATTATATTGCTTCCGCTACCCCGTTGCGTAAAGTAGTCACTCCTGATGAGTTTGCTTCAGCCATTTTAATGTTTTTGTCACCGTACTCCAAAGCTGTAACAGGTCAAAATTTAATAGTGGATGGCGGTTTAGTTAAAAATTAATAACGATGCTTAGAGCTTAGGCTATTTTTTATTTAAGGAATAGCCTACCTATATAACCCCAATCGCTTGCTCATAGAGTATTTATGAGTGTTATTTTACAAGGATTTCATGAAACATATGTCTAAGCCATTGATGGCTGGTCTTATGATGACAGGACATATGCCAGTATTGTTTAACACCATATGTCGGGAAAGCAATAGGTGCATCAAAGATTTTTAAATTTCCTCGTGATAATAAAACTTCGCTCAAATAATAAGGCACTGTAGCAATCGCATCAGTTTCTTGAACAACAAGACCAACACCAAGATAACTTGGTAATCGCATTAAAATATTTCTTTTAAGTTCAAGGTTTAACAGCTCATTTTCGATGTGGTAATGCCCCATTCCCGCATCAATATCAATGTGTGATTCTGCCAAATACTGTTCTTTGCTGATTGAATCTCCCTTTAAACGCGGGTGATCTTTTGCTGCAATCACAACATAATATTGCTCAAACAATTTTTGTTGATAAAATCCATTTTCTAAATGCGGCAAAAATCCTAGTGCAAGATCAATTTCACCATTTGCCATTTGATAACTTGTTTCAGAAGTTATTGGACGCACATTTAATCTGACATGAGATGCTTTTGCTTTTAAATATTGGGAAATCTTAGGCAGTAATACTAAATGCGAAACATCAGTCATCGCCAAGGTGAATTGTTGATCTGATATAGCTTCATCAAAATCGATCGTGAAATTATTAATCGCTTCAACTTTACTTAATGCTTCACTGACCAATGGGAATAATTGCTTTGATAATTCCGTCGGGATCATTTCATTCCCAATTCTTAAAAAAAGCGGATCGTTATAATGTTGTCGAATTTTATTAAGAATATTACTTACAGCAGGTTGACTCATCTGCAATTGTTCAGCAGCAACCGAGACACTTTTAAATTTGTAAACATGAAAAAAAATACTGAGTAATTTGCAATCTAATTCGTACACGAAACGCGCCTTCTCCTAGTAGATGAGAATTTAAAGTCAAATAAGATCTCATAGTACTTTTATAATTTTATTTTTTCTAGGATCTATTCTGACATTCTCTAAAACCATCCCATAAAAAAAGAGCGAAAAATCGCCCTTTTTTATCATCATCCAAGCTGGAATCATTTAGAAATTATAAATTGCTACAGCACTGACACGATTATCCTCACCTGTGTTAGAACCATTTGGCGTAGATACTACAGCTTTACGCTCACCATACACATATTCCAACCCAAGGCTAATCGGTTTGATCGGACTATAGAATGCATTGACCCAACCTTGCCAAAGTTCTTTATTCACCTCATTCAACTTAATACCAAGTTTATTTGTGGTTTCATGATAAACACCTGTTTGATAAGCAGCACTTACATCTTGATTCATATAACCAAACCCAACAGTTCCACGCCATTGAGGATTAAATTGCTGAGTTAAACCTATCGTAATTGAGTCAAATTCATTCTCATCTAAAATTTGACCAGATGAATTTCGGCTGATACCAGAATTCGTCCATGAAACGAAACTGCTGTCACCTTTTACATGATAATAGTCAGCTTTCAGTGTAGTTGAAGGTGCTAATTTATATTGCAAACCGAGTCCTACGCCCCATGCAACGACTTCATCAACCTCTGTTTTCTTTTCGTTAACCATAGTACGTAAACTGAGTTTAGCATCATCATTTAACTGATGGTTCAATCGCGCTGTGACTGCAGGTGTACGCATTTTTGATAATCCATCTTTTGGATCTTCTGCTGCAAGGACCAAGCCTGTTGCAGGTGCTAAACTCATACTATAACGAACTTGAGGGGTTCGTTTTACAGCACCACCAACATAACCTAAGGCATCAATCGTTTCAGGCATGTAGTCTGGTACAGCAAAGTTAGACCAAGTTTGACCAATTAACCATTTATCGTAATTCATATAAGCATGACGTATACGAAGATTATCAAATCCTGTCCCACCCAAAAAGTCGACTTCAACTTTACCTGAAACTTTTTTATCATTGATTTGACTATGAATATCCAAACCTAAACGTGTTGCCGCAAGAGTCGACTTCAGTTGATCACTTGCTTCACTTTGTCCCGCTAAAGGAACTTTATTAATATTATTATATAGGCGATCTGCCGCACTACCTTCGGCTTGATATGAGGCATCTAGACGAACATTACCATAAAAATTAAAAGTGGTATCTTTACCAACATTTAGTTTTGGTTGGGGGTTAACAGATTCAGTTTTTAATGTCTCAATCGATTTTGTCTGTACAACAGCATTCTTCTGTTGTTGTTCCATCATTGATTTAAGTACTTCAATTTCTTGACGTAGTTGCTCTATTTCAGACTGTTGTGGACTATTCGCGTATGCTGCAGTAGATGTTAAAACAGCTAATGAGATTAAACTTAAAGTAAAAGGTTTGTTTGAAAAGATCATCCTAATCTCTCTTATCCTATAAAATGGTTTAAAAGTCTAAGTAACAGCCACCTTCTGGTAGCTGTCTTATTTATAAAGAATTTTTACTGAGTTTGTTCTACGACTTTAGAAGAGTGTACAGATTCTTCCTGAGCAATTTTACCATCTACTGAATTTTTCAGATTCACCATGAAAATTGCTAAGGCTGCAATCACACCAGGAATTGCGATGACCAAGAAATTCATTTGGTGCGGAAGTTCCATGGTTAACAAAGCACCAGTGAGTACTGGACCTACGATTGCACCAATTCGACCAATACCAGATGCCCAACCCATACCTGTTGAACGAACTGTCGACGGATAATATTGTGCGACGAATGTATAAAGTAGAATTTGTGAGCCAATCGTTGCAGCGCCCGCGATTGCAATTAGCGTATACAACACGATTTGTGGACTATTAAAGCCGAGAAGGATAAGTGCAAGTGCACCGCACACGAACATAATTGTGAGTACTTTTTTGATGTGGAAACGATCTGCAAGATATCCACCACCGATTGCACCCACCATACCACCGATATTTAATGCAAATAGGAAGATCATACTTGCACCAAGCGAGTAACCGGCTTGAATCATCAGTTTTGGCAACCAGCTTCCTAAAGCATAAACCATGAGTAAACACATAAAGAATGCAACCCAGAACATGAAAGTACTGAAGGTACGACCTTGCTGGAATAATGCTTTTAAAGGAGCTTCATCACCTGCTGTGACTTCATCTAATACAAATTGAGTGTCAGCAGTAATATTTTTTTCAGGTGCGATTTTCTTCACATTAATTCGCACTTGCTCGGTTTGGTTTTTGTTGGTCAGGTACATCAAAGATTCTGGTAGGAATTTCCAAATCAACGGCAATGCGATTAAAGGCAATGCAGCGATATAGAACATAATTTTCCAGCCATATTGTGGAACTAACCAAGCACCTAATAATGCTGACGTCATACCACCAATTGCATATCCACTGAACATAAGGGCAACTAAAGTACTTCTAATTCGCTTAGGTGCATATTCAGTCATTAAAGCAACAACGTTAGGCATCACACCGCCAATACCTAGACCAGCAAGAAAGCGTAAAATACCAAATTCAGTTGGATTCGATGCAAATGCCCCCAAAAATGTAAATCCACTGAAGATTGCCACACAAATCATGATGGTTTTTTTACGACCAAGCTTATCTGATAATGTACCAAATGACATAGCACCGAACATCATCCCAAATAAAGCTGTACTTGCTAACAATCCAGCTTGTACTGAAGTTAATGCCCATTCCTGCATTAATAAAGGTAATGCAACTCCGTAAATGACAAGATCATAACCATCAAAGATAATAATCAATAAGCACCAAAACAATACACCCCAATGAAATGGTGTGAACTTAGCATCATCAATCACACGATTGATATTTAATTTGTTTGCTTCCAAGGTTGCGCCTCCTGCAAATAAACTCTCCAAAAATATGACGCAACATTGACTTAAAGCTGAAAAAATGTCCAAAACCGAATATATCTATATATATACCTTCAAGGTCTAAATAATCTCGAGGGCTTATTTCTAGTATGATTGAATGAAAATTAGACGAATAATTACTTTAAAAAAAAATTCTTTGAGAATTTCTAATTTGAATTTTTTATTGCAACCTACTTTTTCTTCAAAGTTAAAATTATTTGTTTGAAATTTATCAAAAAAAATTAAGCCCCTTTTCGGGGCATAAGCTAAAGTCGTAGTTATTTTGAGTATTTAAGATTTTTGATTGCTATTTTTTATCCAATAGCTTTAGACCTAAGTCTAATTATTGTATTAGACCCTATCTAAATTAAATTTCTATCATACTTAATTGCTTCTAAATCATACACTTGGTAAATACAATCTATTAGAGACATGATGTCCTCGCTCTCATCTAGATTACGTATCGTCATAAATACTGGACTTACTGCAGTTTCATCTAAAATTGGAATGTAAAGCAAATGGGATAGCTGAATTGATTTCGCACTTTCTGGAACAATACAAATACCTTCACCAGCTGCAACCAAACCAAGAGATAGCTGAATTTCTCGCACCAAACGTATATTTTTAGGTTCTAAATTATATTCTGCAAACAAGGCTTGGACTTGAGTTGCAAAACTAGGGGTTGTATGGCTAGGGTATAAAAAAATATTTTCATCAGAAATATCAGACAGATAAACGCCTTCTTTTTTTAAACTTAAAGGATGACTCGCATGCACTGCCATCATTAAGCGCTCTTCACGAAGCAAAATTCGCTTCAATGCTGGATCTGAAATTCTAAGCCGCCCAAATCCAACATCAATCTTCCCCTCTTTGAGTGCTTTAACTTGTTCTAACGTGGTCATTTCAACAAGTTCAATCTTTAAGTGGGGTTGCTGCTGCCTATATAAATATACAATTTTAGAAAGCAGCCCATAAAGCAGTGACCCGACAAACCCCATTGTTACTGTACGTTCAACTAGACCTATACGCTTTGTCATAGACTTAACTTCTTCAGCATTGGCAAGTAATTTCACTGCGTGCTGATAAAAGAAATATCCGGCTTGTGTTGTTTTTAATGGACGGCTACCTCGCTCAAATAAAGCAATGCCAAGCTCTGATTCCAAATTTTGAATTTGTCTACTTAATGGTGGCTGCGCGATAAATAACTTTTCGGCTGCTTTTGTAAAACTTTGTTCTTCTACCACTGCGACAAAATATCGTAGATGTCTAAGCTCCATGACTTCCATACCTTTTAAATATATTAAAATGCAAAAATGATCTTCGACTCTATTTTTGCATTCTTTTAAGGTATACCACATGAAATACACAATGCAAGAATGCGTAGAGTGGAAATGATTACATCAGTTGAAACCTTGCTCGTTGAAATCCCGACGATCCGCCCACACAAGATGGCGGTCGCAACGATGCAAACTCAAACCTTAGTCCTCATTAAAAT
>NZ_JBWYIZ010000022.1:0-7305 GCF_056779995.1 Acinetobacter sp. ANC_7504
ATATAGGAAACGCATATGTGATGCGTGGCGTAAATATCATAAGGCTGATAGCGGCGTGTAAAGACAGATTTATATTTTATTGAATAAATTTAAAGGTATAAAAAATGAGTATGTAATAATTATATTCTTTATTGGGATTGTGACGTTATAGTTGCAATTTAGGCCGCTACCTGTCTCCGTCCTCGACCAAAATTTCGGAAACAGGTAGCTCAACCGCGCAGTACTGCGTTTTAAACGCAAGCCTAGGCATGCGCTATTGCATATTTGCGGTATATGTTTATACGGTACTGCATAACCTAGGTTATATCAAGTAATGCGCTCTCACATTAGGGAGGGTGATGTATGTGCTACAAGTACATGCTTATCCAACTAATTAGCTTTATTGCTAATATGTTGGAAATCATAAATACATTGATTGTCTAGTGATTCTGGAACCGCTTGCTAAGGCAGGCGGTTTTTTTATGAGGTAACGGTTTTGGGATAAGTGGTCTACAGCTCAATCACTCAGGAATCAAAGTCTGAACCACAAAAATGCAGCGGTTTATTTGGTCGTGTAATAAGAAAGAAATTTGATTAATTTTTTTAAAGCTACACGTATAAGAGAAGAGATTAAATTTTCCCATAATGGAAGAAATGAAAGCGCAACAAAGATTGCGCTTTTTTTATGCCTATAAAGAAAGGAGGAATATCTGATGACTTAGATTGTAAAAAGTACTTTATACAATTTAGCAATGTAGAAGCACAGTGAGTAATAGCACAAGATCCGCCTAACAAGGCGGATTTTTTTATGGAATTAGTTCTATCCCCATTGCGATGTACTCCAGAAGGGTTGGCGATATTACACAACAAACCTGAATTGTTTGGTCGTTTTAATACGCGGATAGACAGTTATTGATTATTAGAGAGGATTATATAAATGAAATTATCCAAAAATGTTTGGCAGGTTATTTTTGTTTTAGTCGCAGTAATGTTTTTAACGTTTGGATGTGAAACATGGATTAAAGCAGAAGGTGTTGATTGGTCTATTGAAGCTAAAACTTCAGCAGTCGCTCAAATCAAAAAAAGTAATACCAAATAAGCAACGTACGTGAATGAAAGAGGATATCATCCTTATCAATTTATTTTCATTCACGTAGACGTTGCGGATATACTTTATTTGAAGCCAATAAATATCATAAGGTTGAGAAAAATGGGTGAGTGGAGTGAATACTTTGAGGATTACCCCGAAGAAGATATGGGTAACTATCGAAATGGTGTTTTTGATCCTGAATTAGCAAGACGCAGACATTCTGATAATTTCGTATCGAACTATGTTTCTTCACAAGAAGCACAGTTACGGAAAGAGCAACAAGAGATACTGATGCGTTTAAAGGGCATTGATTCGAAAAAGTAAATAAAAATATTAAGGCTCGCTCTAGGCGAGCTTTTTTGTATTTAATAGAACCTATCACTTAACTATACTCAAATAGTAATTTGAAAATTGCGTCCATGTTTCTATCATTAGACTTTAAATTAATATTAAATGATATTATTATCAATTTAGTTTTTTTATTATGTTTAAATGATAGGTTTTGTGATGACTATCCGTATTTATGTTCGTGCTTCAACAAAAGATCAAGATGCGAAAAGAGCACTTGAGGATTTAATCAGTTTTAGCAATTCATATGGTTCTCATCATGTTGATTACATAGAAAATGAGAGCGGAACTAAGTTAAATCGACCAGTTCTTTCGCAATTGCTTAATGATGCAAACCCAGGTGATATTTTATTGGTTGAATCAGTGGACCGTTTATCACGATTGAATCAGGCTGATTTTGAAGTTCTAAAACAACAGATTAGAGCGAAAGGACTACGTCTCATCGTCGCCGATCTACCAACAACGCATACGGTTACGACAGGTATGACAGGAGAGATTCTTAATGTCATAAATGCCATGCTGATTGATTTACTTGCCACAATGGCAAAACTCGATAATGACAAGCGCAGAGAACGCATCAAACAGGGGCTAAAACGGTCTGGATATAAGCCAACAGGAAAAAAAGCAAATACAGCTAAACATGAGCGTATTAAACAACTTCACGCATTAAATACGATGACAAAAGAAGAAATAGCTAAGGCGGTAGGGTGTGGAGTTGCAACAGTTTATCGAGTTATTAAAAACTAATATTAACTTGGCAAATTGATTAAAAAATTATGAATTTCAAAAAAATAACAAAGTACTGACTAAAATATATGTATGGGTAAACAACTTAATTATGGTGTTTTTTTATGAAAATTTCAAAACATACATCATCAAAGTTACTTGAACTTCTTTTAGCAGAAAGTCGTCAGAATTCCAAATATATGATTCGTGGTGTTTGCTATGACTGGTTAGGAGCTGAGGTTGAATACAAAATGGATGAAGAGCGTCAAGATATCCTGATCACGCTTAACAACCCATATTGTTATCTGAGTCTAAAGCCTCGGGAAGCTGTTGAATTAGGCAGTAAATTATGTGAAGCGTTACAAGAGTATGTTAGTGAGCTTAATAAATTTCATGAGGGGCCTAAAGAGGTGTTGTCATGAGAGATGAATTGACTCTTAAGCCACAAGCATTTGTTGACTGGATTGATGTCGAATTTAAGACATATAAGACAACTAATCTTAAACATATGCGCGAACTCGTGAAAACACTCTTAAAAAAATCAGTTTATATCTTAGGACTGTCAGAATATCCAATGTGCTCATGCAGTCATTTTATTCTTCGCATTAATGATCCTAAGAGTTACAAGGATGTAGAGCTATTTTTTAAAAAATTAGATAGAAAGATTCCACTCATTGAACAATGCACTCATTTAGTGGGAATTGAGTTTGGAATTGACTTCTGGAATAGCTCACCATCCTTTTGCACGTATCTAGCTAAAAATGTAGTAAATAAGATCGATATTTCCCAACGCTTTTATAGACGTAAAAGCGAGCAACGCAAGATACCAATACAAGAAAAGACAATGACAAAATTTTTCGAAGCAGATTGGCAACTTGCTTATGGGCATAAGCGAACAATGAGTTCGCAGTACAAAAAATATCACGGAGATCAATTATCACAGCACTGTTACTTTAAGAAGACTGACAATAAGCAGGTGCTTCCTAGAGATCAACATAGAGCGCGATATGAAGTAACGTTACACCTCAATTCGATATACGATTTTGGTTTTAGCTTGGCTGATATTAAGTTTGAAAAAATGCATCGAAGATGGTTTACCTGGGAGGGTGATCAAAGCTCAGCTTTGTTAAATGAACAAGTTAGATCTTGTCTAAGGGCTCTCTCAAAAAAGTGGAATAACGATGAATCAGTTAAGCATTTACCTTCGGCACCAATTTTTAAATAAAGCATTGAATTTTAAATTTTTTTTAAGTTTCTCTAATAACATGAATTTTTTGAGATCATCTCCGGGGGTATTAAGCCTCAATTTAGTTGCAAATAAGTTATAACTAACTTCAAACAAACATACATTTATATATTTATATAAATGTATGTTTGTACAAATGTATAAAGCTTTAAATGTATATATCGGTATGGATATATATGTACCTTATATAAGGGGTGAAGTCCTAGGAAAAAAGTTGATCGCCAATGTATTCACGGTGTATCGCATTTGATTTTTTACGAAATGTCCTTGTCTTAACCATCATCAACTAATGATGAAGAAATCATTTTATTTTTTTATTCAAATAAGCAGTTATTTAGGCAACACCCTACACCGTATTATAAATACCGATAAAAGGAGTAAGGAAGTACCGACTTACCGAACTACCGAGTTACTCTAATATTCACGGGTGAGAATCTTAAAGTAATCAATCTTGTTGATCTTCCTCTTCTTCGATCAGTTCGTGCTCCTGAGTTTCACCGCGCTTAAGCTGTTCGATTGAGCGCTTCAAATGCTCTGTATTAGCGGGCGTAGATATTAAGTATTCGGTTTCATCCATTTAAAGCTCCTATAGTGCTTGCTAAGCTCATTTTTGAGCTATTTCGATTGAGACTATACAGACATCATCTTAGGTAAAAAAAGCGCTTAAATCGCAAATGATGAGCTTTGGTAAGAGTTTTAGTGCTCATTGAAAACGTATTATTATTTCAATCGATATTGAAGTTGTGTTACAAATACAGCAGACATAGAAAAGCCCCGATGACGTTCTAACTTGGCGGAAAGTCGTCAATCGAGGCTTGAATCTTTAAACAACAATAAGGGGGTTAATCCGTCTTGCGTCTGTAGACCATTTTACAGGGAAAGACGGTTTACTCAAGTAGTAAACGTATGGAATATACAAAAAGTCACTCAGCACTGACTAATTTTAAAACATCTTTAGTTGATCAACGGCAACTTGAGCTTTTTGATACCTTGCCGCGTAACCCTTATTGTATGGATGACAAACCGGGTTACATGCTGATTCGTACGAAATCAATAGCCCTAAAGAAACCCTATATTCAAATAAATCCACCTCTTACCACGGTTTACTTCGTTTTTGATGACGATAAAGATGATGCGGCATTATCCTGGTTTGATGCAGGTTTACCACAGCCTTTTTGGACAACACAGAACCCATTCAACGGGCATTGTCACCATTGCTACAAACTTGAAATACCAGTCTGTACAAGCGAATTTGCGAGCGTTAAAGCAATCAAGTATGCACAGGCGGTTTACTATGCTTATGCGCTCAAGATGGGCGCTGATCTTAGCTATTCGCATCTCATCACAAAGAACCCATTGCACCCTCAGTGGCGAACAACCTATTGGACGAAACAAGCGTACTCGCTTGACTACCTTGCTGATTTTGTCGATCTACCAAAGAAACTACCCAAAAAGCTTGAAGTAATCGGCTTGGGACGTAACGTGACCATGTTTGAGAAGGGCCGTCATTGGGCCTACAAGGCGATTAGGGACTACATGCACCACAACTCAAGCCATGAGTGGGAAAGAGCTGTCAGAGCGCAAATAGAAGCAATCAACAGCAGTTTTGAACAGCCTTTACCGCTTAGTGAGGTAAAAGCCACCGCTAAGAGCATTGCCAAGTGGGTTTGGCAACGGTTCAGCTATGGTGATTTCAGTGAGATACAGGCTAAGCGTGGCGCCAAAGGTGGTAAAAAAGGTGGTGCAGTACGCTCGGCTCAGTACGCTGATAAGCGTCAGAAAGCAATGAAATTAAAGGCAGAAGGAATGAACAACACCCAAATTGCAAAGAAACTTGATGTTAGTCGAATAACAGTGATTCGATGGCTTCAAGGGGTGTAACAGTGAGCCTTATCAGATAACAGCTTTTTTGGATGTGTCTTTATGAACTTTAAATTTTTTCGATTTGTTGAGCTTGCCGCGCTTTTACCGGTTTTAGCTATTTCTCTTGCCTGTCTATATAAATATTCTTTTTATAATTCTCTAAACGTACCTTGGGTATTAAGTCAATTACAGATCAGCGGTATTCTTATGAATGCTGTACCCATATTTCTAGAAATGTTTTTAGGGCTATCCGTTGCTGCAGCTGTATATCTTTATTTTAGATCTATCTTTGATGAAGGTTGTTCTTTATTTATTGTAATTATTGGACTTTTTATTTTAATTGTCTCTTTAAAGATCTTTAGTTGGGATACACAATTAGTAACGTTACTTTTGGATAACAGTATATTCCTCTACATATATTTATTGGTTGGTTTCATTCTTTATACTCTAGAAACTACGAGTATTATGAAATCTCTTTGTGTTGGGATATGTATGTTTTCATTAGTACTGTTTCAGGCGTTGATTGATTATAAAAGTTACAAAGAGATAGAAAAATTATTTAACAATGAAAGTCCTTTTTCTAGAGTTTATTTCACGAAAGAAGGCAATGAGTTAATTCCTACAACTTATATTTCTAATGCAGATAAGAAGGAATATCTCTTAGATTGGCGGCTTTTAGAGCTAGTAGGAGATAAAGCAATTATTATTATTTCTAATAAAATTGAATTGGATGGTAGAAAAAAGCCTCAAATTAGAATTATTGATTATAAATTAATTGATCGACTTTATTAAAAATTAGTGTCTTAAATAGGTATTTTTATATTTTAAAAATTTTCTTTTTTATAAGTATATTGAGCCTTGACAGAAATTTAATGTAGTCTAGTTTACAAGGTTGACATTCAGAATTACAAAATGAAATCTTTATCTGTAATCGAACTATCGAAGCTTTACGGGATGACACGTCAAGCCGTTTATAAACAAATAAATAAAGGAAATTTAACTAAAAATAGTGACGGTAAAATTGACCTTGCGGAAGCTATCCGTGTCTTTGGTGAACCATCACAACATGCCAACCATTCACAGACAACTGTAACACCAAAGTTGTCGGAAGTTTACTTGCTTGAACAACAAGTTTACATGCTTCAAAAGCAGCTTGAGCTTGCACAAGACCGTGAACAATTCCAAAGAGAACAACTTCAAGCTAAGGATGAGCAAATCGAATCCTTACAGCGGTTACTAGGTGCACCAAAACCACAGCCACAGGCTGAACAGGGACAAGTGGCTGATTCTGAAAATCTTACAGCGAATACTCAAGAATCATTGGCTACCGTACAGGTTAAGGAGTCTTTTAATTCAGAACCAAAAAAAAGACGTGGATTCTTTGGACGTGTGATGCGTGCGGTTCTGGAGTGAATTGATGAAGTTACAGGTATAAGAGAGCAGAGGGTAATTTAGGTTAGATTGGTTTGTTTGACTATAAATTTTGATGGTTAGCTAAAGATGCCTCAATTCTTTCATCATGCGACAAATTGAAATGTATTCGAGGCTAGTCTAGTGACAAGTTATGTATGACGTCTACTTTACATCAGTCGAGGAAAATAAGATGCCGATAAAGTGACAAGTTATGTATGACGTCTACTTTTTGATTTCAGGATCTTTTGTGTCTGAAAGAAGGAGGTAAGGTAATGACTTAGGTTGTGAAAAGCACTTAATACAATGAAGAGATATAGAAAAAAATTACATAACAGCAGAAAATTTATACTAAGAGGGTAGACAAAGGATTTGGGATGAATGGTCAACTGATCATTATTGCTTTAATCAAAAGCCTATTCCTTTTAATAAGAAAGTGTACAGAGGCATAACGAAGGTATTTAGATAGCACTCAACGACAACAAGTAACGCACTTGATTGCTAATGGGATAGCCATTTCAGTATAACTCTTATAAAGTAAAACATAGAAATATATAGGAAACGCATATGTGATGCGTGGCGTAAATATCATAAGGCTGATAGCGGCGTGTAAAGACAGATTTATATTTTATTGAATAAATTT
>NZ_JBWYIZ010000023.1:0-6432 GCF_056779995.1 Acinetobacter sp. ANC_7504
AATCACCATTACCTGCGTTGTTGTTGACGATCACTAAGTCTTTAATACCGAGTTCAATTAAGCCATCGATGAGTTCAGCAGGCTGACCTGCGGTACCAAATCCACCAATCATAATGGTTGAACCGTCTTTAATTTGGGAGAGGGCTTCGGTTAAAGACGCTGAGCTTTTATCAATCATAATCACTTCCTAAACAAACGATCTACATTTACCTTTAATATGATCAGGTCGATGTAGACGATGATGGGGTAGTATTTTGACGCTTCGTTAAAATCACGTGCGCTAAAATACCAATACAGATTCCCCAAAAAACTGAACTTAAACCTAAAAATTGCATGCCTGAAACAGTCGCCAAGAAAGTAAGGAGAGCTGCATCGCGATCCTTTTCTTGGAACATAGCAACGTGTAAATTTGTAGCAATAGCACCTAAAAGTGCTAAACCTGCTAATGCAGCAACAAGTTCTTTAGGCAGTAAGCTAAAGAGCATCACAATGCTGCCTGCAAATAAACCACCTAAAATATAGAAAATACCGTTCGCAATACCTGCGATATAACGTTTCTCTTTGAGCTCATGTGCATCTTTACCTGTACAGAGTGCGGCTGTTATTGATGCCAGGACAATGGTGATCCCGCCCACACAAGCAACAGCTAACGATGCGATACTGGTAGTGGTAATAATCGGTTTTGCTTGAATGTCATAGCCACTTAATTTCAAAATTGCCATGCCAGGTAAAAATTGACCAGAAAGGCTGACTAAAATAAGAGGTACTGCAAGATTTAGAAAAGAGTTAAGCGTCCACTCGGGCGCAATGAATTGGGGTATTGCGAGTGAAAACTCCATATTCACAGCATTGAATTTCCCGAGGACTAAACTCATCAAAATACCAGCTGCCAATACAAAAAGCATGGCATATCGAGGTGTTAAACGCTTAGCAATCAGATACGAAATAAGCATTCCAAACACAATATATGGCATGGTATTGGTCGCGGTAAAAAGCCCAAATCCGAACTGACATAAGATACCAGCCATCATTCCTGCAGCTACTGATTGCGGTATCAAAGCCAATAGTTTGTCGAAATATCCGGTAATACCAATGATGAAAATCACTACAGCTGTAGTGATATATGCAGCAACTGCTTCATTCAGTGATATATCTGGAAAAAGTGTGACTAGAAGAGCAGTACCAGGTGCCGACCAAGCGGTAATGACAGGAACTTTAAATTTTATTGATAATAGAATTCCAGCTACAGCAGCACCAATTGAGATACCCCAAATCCACGAAATCATCATGTCTGGTGAAACTTGGGCTTGTTGTGCTGCTTGAAAGAAAATAATTAATGGTCCGGCATATGAAATCAATACAGCTAAAAAGCCGGCGACAGTGGCGGAAATAGACCAATCTTCTTTTAGTGTTTTAAACAGGGTTGCCATTGTATTTGCCTCCTTGCTTCAATGATCCTGTGAATTTAAAGAGTCCGTGATCAGGGTTAACCCTGATCACCACCACCTACAGGTACGACTGTGCCTGTAATGTATGAAGACTCATCTGAAGCAAGGAACAAAATAGCATTTACTTGTTCTTGAATAGTGCCATAGCGTTTCATGTAGCTACGGTCAATTGTTTGATCAACCACTTCTTGCATCCAAGCTTGATCTTGCTCAGATAGTGGTGAAGTATTGCGTGGAATTACACGTGGTGGAGCTTCAGTACCACCTGTAGCCACAGCATTGATGCGGATACCATCTTTAGCATGTGCAAATGCCATTGATTGAGTAAAACTATTTACACCACCCTTAGCCGCAGAATATGGAAGACGGTTAATTCCACATGTGGCGATAGATGATACATTCACGATCACACCAGATTTTTGGTGTTGCATGTGTGGTAAAACTGCACGACAACTCCATAAAGTAGGAAATAAAGAACGATTGATCTCTTTAATAATTTCCTCTTCAGAAAACTCTTCAAAAGGTTTCATCCAAATCGCACCACCAACATTGTTGATCAGCACATCAATTCGGCCAAAAGTCTCGATCGCTTTATTTACAACGGATTGTGCACCAGCATAGGTTTCAAGATCAGCTAAGACAGTAACACCTGTGCCACCTTGAGTCGTAATTTCTTCAAGTGTGGTCGTCACGTATTCAGCACGGTCAGCCAGTACAACTTTTGCACCTTCGCTAGCTGCTTGAAGTGCAACACCGCGACCGATGCCTTGAGCGGCACCAGTGACGATTACGATTTTATTTTCAAATCTTTGATTCATGTTCCTCTCCACTTTAATTCGCAGAGAATTTTTCGAATAAGAAGTTTGCAGGTTTAATGCCTTCAGCATCTAACCAACCACGAACTGCATCTACCATAGGAACAGGACCACAGAGGTAAACGTCTACATCACCACCGTTGAGCCATTCAGTTTCAATGTGACCTGTCACATAACCTTTACGTTCGTGTGCAGATTCTGGGTTTGCAACTACGGTACGGTATTCAAACCAATCAAGTTTTTCTTGAAGTTTGTTGAGTTCTTCAATAGCAACTAGGTCAAAGTCATTGGTTACACCAAAAACTAAACGTACTGGATGTTCAGAACCTTTTTCTTCTAATACTTGAAGCATCGACATAAATGGAGCAATACCTGTACCACCAGCAAGCATTACTACAGGGCGTATTACATTACGTAAGTAGAAGCTACCAAATGGACCAGTGAATGTCATTTTGTCGCCGACTTTCGCTTCGCTGCTTAAGAAGCTACTCATCTTACCGTTAGGAACGTTACGAACAACAAAGCCGGTCAAACGGTTGCCTGGCTTAGAGCTGAAAGAGTATGAACGTGTTTCAGTTGATCCAGGAATACCTACATTTACATACTGACCAGCAAGGAAATTGATATCTGGCTGACCCTCGTCTAGTTGAATATCAAAGGTAATTGTAGATTCAGATAAGTTTTCTACACGAGAAAGTGTACCTTGATATTGATGAATTTGAGTTTTACATACATCAGATGATGCTTGAATTTGGAAAACTGCATCTGAAGTAGGACGGCACTGGCAAGCTAAAATATAGCCTTGCTCAGCCTCTTCTGGTGTAAGTGCATCTTCAATATAAGTTTCTTCAGGCATGTCATAGCTGCCAGACTCACAAAAAGCTCGACAAGTACCACATGCACCATCACGGCAATCCAGCGGAATATTAATCTTTTGACGATATGCAGCGTCAGAAAGCGTTTCGCCTTGTGCAACTGAAATAAATCGGGTTACGCCATCTTCAAATTGAAGTGCAACATTATGGTTTGACATGGCTGAATATCCTTTAAGAATCTTTTGAACAATTTTTTGGTGTAACTACCAAAATTCCATTTGGTAGTTACTGAACTTGTTATTTACTAATTACAGGTGATATACGTCGATTACTTGGTTGATGTAATCATTTTTAAGTACCACATATTTATTTAAAATTTGTGGTTTTTCACCAGACAAATTGATTTCGTAGCGTGACATACCAAAGTAGCTGTATGACTTTTGATAGCGGTAACTTAAAGTGTTCCAGTTGAAACGAACAACAACCTTATCTTCATGACGTTCAAGTATTTCAATGTTGTTAATATTGTGGCTTGTACGTGTATCAGGCATTGTTGCAGAAGAGCGTTCAGTTTTGATACGGAACACGCGGTCTTCTAAACCTTGACGATCTGGATAATAAATTAACGAGATTTCTGATTGAGGATCTTCAGTTAATGTATTGTAGTCATCCCAAGATGGCATCCAGAACGATGCTGTAGGTGCATAACACTCTAACCATTCATCCCACTGTTCATCATCAAGTAGGCGCGCTTCTTTAAATAAGAACTGGCTCACTGATTCTAAAGTTGCTTCAAGATTCGCGTTACTCATGCGTTATCTCCTTGTTCAGCTAAAGCTTGTTCTGCTTTAATCGCACGTTTCATTTCTTCTAACCAATGTTGATGTTGCGCAAGGTATAAACCTTCGTCTTCAGTTTTAACGCCTGAAAGTTTAGGTTTTAGACCAATTTCGTTTGCTGCATCATCTGGGCCATTGATCCAATGCTTTGAGCCACGGCACATATCGTTCCACTCAAGTTCGATACCAGCATAACCTGCTTGACATGCACGGAATTCTTCTAAGTCATCTGGTGTCGCCATACCTGAAGCATTGAAGAAATCTTCATATTGACGAATACGGCGTGCGCGAGCTTCTGGCTCTTCACCTACAGGTGCGATGCAGTAAATTGTTACTTCAGTTTTATCGACAGCAATTGGGCGAAGTACACGGATTTGTGAACCGAACTGATCCATCAAATAAACGTTTGGATATAAGCAAAGGTTACGTGAGCGCTCGATCATCCACTTCGACATAGCAGGACCGAATTTCTCAGAGTATTCATCTGCTTTAGGGAAGTTAGGGCGGTCTTCAGGGTTAGCCCATTGTGTCCAAAGCAACATGTGACCATTTTCAAAACCGTAAGAACCACCGCCTTGTTTACCCCAAGATCCTGCGCTCATTGCACGGATATTGTCGCCAGCTTGTTTTTCTTTACGTTGTTGCGTAGTCGCAGCATAATTCCAGTGAACTGCAGATACATGGTAACCATCTGCACCATTTTCAGCAGTGAGTTTCCAGTTTCCTTCGTATGTATAAGTTGAGGCACCACGTAAAACTTCTAAACCTTGATCAGACTGACCCACGATCATATCGATAATTTTAGTCGTTTCACCTAAGAATTCTTCTAATGGCAAGACGTCTGGGTTTAAGCTACCGAATAAGAAGCCTTTATAACTTTCAAAACGTGCAACTTTCTTAAGATCATGTGATCCTTCTTTGTTAAAGCAGTCAGAATAACCTGCATCTGTTGGGTCTTTAACTTTTAAAAGTTTGCCTGAGTTATTGAATGTCCAACCATGGAATGGGCAAGTATAAGTAGCCTTATTACCACGTTTGTTACGGCAAAGTTGTGCACCACGGTGTGAACACGCATTGATCATTGCATTTAGCTCGCCTTGACGGTTACGAGCAATCACGATTGGCTGACGACCGATGTGTGTCGTGTAATAATCATTGTTATTTGGAATTTGGCTTTCGTGTGCCAAGTAAACCCAATTACCCTCAAAGATGTATTTCATTTCAAGGTCAAAAAGGGCTTGATCAGTGAAAACTGAACGATGAAGTTTAAACTCACCTGTCTCAAAGTTGTCTACAAGTAACTCATCAAGACGATCTAGATGGCTGGTATTAATTACAGGAATACGTGGCATGGACGTTCTCCGACTTTCCAAATTGAGGGGAAGTCATCGGGATAATTGACTTATCCCGATTCCGACTAATTGATTTAAGCTGATGCGCGGCGACGTTCAACTTCAGTAGAAGGCGCACCTTCAACGTCTTTCACTAATTCAATGTCAAATTGAATATGTTTGAACGCACCTTTCAGACCACGACGAGCAATTTCAGCTTCATCAGTTACGTCTACAGCAGTTGCCACTAAGCCATCACGCGTTGCAAATGCAAAGTCATCCCAAAGGTATTTATCACCTTCGATGTTGAACTGCGTAGTTAATTTACGGTAGCCAGGTGCAGTGACGAAGTAATGCACATGTGAAGGGCGGTTACCATGACGACCAAGTTTGTCTAATACAAACTGAGTTGTACCTTCTGGTGGGCAGCCATAACCTACAGGCATTGTGGTTAATGCTGTATATTGACCTTGTGCATCGGTGAAGATCGTACGACGTAAGTTGAAGTCAGATTGAGACTTATCAAAGAACGAGTAGTTACCTAAGCTGTTTGCATGCCAAACTTCAACTTTAGCGCCTTCAATGATGTTACCTTCAGTATCTTTAACGATACCTTCAATAATTAAAGTTGGGATTTTGCCTTCTTCAGAACCATCATCCATACGTGCAAAACCAACTGATTCTGGTGCACCAGCGACATACAATGGACCTTCAATTGTACGTGGAGTACCACCTGTAATACCTGCTTGAGCATCTTTCTCATCTGCACGTAAATCAAGGAAATGCTCAAGACCTAAACCAGCAGCCAAAAGACCTAATTCGTTTGCTTGACCAGCATCAGTAAAGTACTCAAGACCCTTCCAAACTTCAGATTGGCTTAAATCTAAATCTTCAATCGCTTGGAATAAGTCAGATACTAAACGTACAACGATTTGTTGAACACGTTCATCAACAGGACCTGTTGCAGTATCAACGTTCATTTTTTTGACTAAAGCATTAATTTGTTCGCGGTTCATACTATTTCTCCTTAAGTATGCTTGCTGTGTGGTGGCTGACTTCTAATGTGTTTGAGCTCGCTGCCACAATCCTTGTTTAAAATGACGCTAAAAAACCTCTGGATGTATTGATGTCATGGCCTGAATCAATCAAGCCAAGACACTTAAAACTTAACGATCATCTTCACG
>NZ_JBWYIZ010000024.1:0-5542 GCF_056779995.1 Acinetobacter sp. ANC_7504
AAGATCATTAAGAGATTATGAAGAACAACTTGTGTGGATTTTTACTGGTTGCTTGATCGATATATATTATCATTGATGATTGGTAGAAATTTCTCGAAGTTTATTTGAGCAAATTTTTTGTCAGTAATTGATGAGCCAAGATTGGTACCCTTTAGGTACTATTGATTTTAAACTGAAGAGTTTGATCATGGCTCAGATTGAACGCTGGCGGCAGGCTTAACACATGCAAGTCGAGCGGGGGAAAGTAGCTTGCTACTGGACCTAGCGGCGGACGGGTGAGTAATGCTTAGGAATCTGCCTATTAGTGGGGGACAACATCTCGAAAGGGATGCTAATACCGCATACGTCCTACGGGAGAAAGCAGGGGACCTTCGGGCCTTGCGCTAATAGATGAGCCTAAGTCGGATTAGCTAGTTGGTGGGGTAAAGGCCTACCAAGGCGACGATCTGTAGCGGGTCTGAGAGGATGATCCGCCACACTGGGACTGAGACACGGCCCAGACTCCTACGGGAGGCAGCAGTGGGGAATATTGGACAATGGGCGGAAGCCTGATCCAGCCATGCCGCGTGTGTGAAGAAGGCCTTTTGGTTGTAAAGCACTTTAAGCGAGGAGGAGGCTACTAAGATTAATACTCTTGGATAGTGGACGTTACTCGCAGAATAAGCACCGGCTAACTCTGTGCCAGCAGCCGCGGTAATACAGAGGGTGCGAGCGTTAATCGGATTTACTGGGCGTAAAGCGTGCGTAGGCGGCTTTTTAAGTCGGATGTGAAATCCCCGAGCTTAACTTGGGAATTGCATTCGATACTGGGAAGCTAGAGTATGGGAGAGGATGGTAGAATTCCAGGTGTAGCGGTGAAATGCGTAGAGATCTGGAGGAATACCGATGGCGAAGGCAGCCATCTGGCCTAATACTGACGCTGAGGTACGAAAGCATGGGGAGCAAACAGGATTAGATACCCTGGTAGTCCATGCCGTAAACGATGTCTACTAGCCGTTGGGGCCTTTGAGGCTTTAGTGGCGCAGCTAACGCGATAAGTAGACCGCCTGGGGAGTACGGTCGCAAGACTAAAACTCAAATGAATTGACGGGGGCCCGCACAAGCGGTGGAGCATGTGGTTTAATTCGATGCAACGCGAAGAACCTTACCTGGTCTTGACATAGTAAGAACTTTCCAGAGATGGATTGGTGCCTTCGGGAACTTACATACAGGTGCTGCATGGCTGTCGTCAGCTCGTGTCGTGAGATGTTGGGTTAAGTCCCGCAACGAGCGCAACCCTTTTCCTTATTTGCCAGCGGGTTAAGCCGGGAACTTTAAGGATACTGCCAGTGACAAACTGGAGGAAGGCGGGGACGACGTCAAGTCATCATGGCCCTTACGACCAGGGCTACACACGTGCTACAATGGTCGGTACAAAGGGTTGCTACCTAGCGATAGGATGCTAATCTCAAAAAGCCGATCGTAGTCCGGATTGGAGTCTGCAACTCGACTCCATGAAGTCGGAATCGCTAGTAATCGCGGATCAGAATGCCGCGGTGAATACGTTCCCGGGCCTTGTACACACCGCCCGTCACACCATGGGAGTTTGTTGCACCAGAAGTAGGTAGTCTAACCGCAAGGAGGACGCTTACCACGGTGTGGCCGATGACTGGGGTGAAGTCGTAACAAGGTAGCCGTAGGGGAACCTGCGGCTGGATCACCTCCTTAACGAAAGATTGACGATTGGTAAGAATCCACAACAAGTTGTTCTTCATGACGATGTATCTGAGGGTCTGTAGCTCAGTTGGTTAGAGCACACGCTTGATAAGCGTGGGGTCACAAGTTCAAGTCTTGTCAGACCCACCATGACATACTCATACGATACATTGATCTAAATGATAAGCTGGGGACTTAGCTTAGTTGGTAGAGCGCCTGCTTTGCACGCAGGAGGTCAGGAGTTCGACTCTCCTAGTCTCCACCACGTATTCATTCGAATACGTAGTAAGCAAACGAGTTGATAGCTTATAGAGCTTAGTAATAAAGCTGTGTATACTGCACGCCTTGATTATTAAGCTCTGTGATTTATCACAGTTGACTGCGATCTGACGAAGACGTAGTGAATCATTAACAGCATATATTTGAGTTGAAATAATTTGTTCATACTCATAGAAAGAGCGGAAACGAGATAACGTAAGTTATTAAGTTGAAGTGATTGAAATGAGAACTAGCGAAATTAACTGAATCAAGCGTTTTGGTATATGAATTTGAATTGAAGCTGTACAGTGTTTAGATACACAGTACTTCAAACTGTAATGTTGAACGATCTACTTGTAGGATCGAACGACTGTTTGGGGTTGTATAGTCAAGTAATTAAGTGCATGTGGTGGATGCCTTGGCAGTCAGAGGCGATGAAAGACGTGATAGCCTGCGAAAAGCTCCGGGGAGGCGGCAAATATCCTGTGATCCGGAGATTTCTGAATGGGGGAACCCACCTATCATAAGATAGGTATTGCAACATGAATACATAGTGTTGCAAGGCAAACGCGGGGAAGTGAAACATCTCAGTACCCGTAGGAAAAGAAATCAATTGAGATTCCCTCAGTAGCGGCGAGCGAAAGGGGAAAAGCCCATTAAGTTATGTAAGCTTTAGTGGAATGCTCTGGGAAGTGCAACCATAGTAGGTGATAGTCCTGTACACGAAAGGGCTTACATGATGATGTCGAGTAGGGCGGGGCACGTGAAACCTTGTCTGAATATGGGGGGACCATCCTCCAAGGCTAAATACTCCTGACTGACCGATAGTGAACCAGTACCGTGAGGGAAAGGCGAAAAGAACCCCTGTGAGGGGAGTGAAATAGATCCTGAAACCGCATGCATACAAGCAGTGGGAGCCACTTCGTGTGGTGACTGCGTACCTTTTGTATAATGGGTCAGCGACTTACATTCAGTAGCAAGGTTAACCGAATAGGGGAGCCGTAGAGAAATCGAGTCTTAATAGGGCGTTTAGTTGCTGGGTGTAGACCCGAAACCAGGCGATCTATCCATGAGCAGGTTGAAGGTGAGGTAACACTTACTGGAGGACCGAACCCACTGTCGTTGAAAAGCCAGGGGATGACTTGTGGATAGGGGTGAAAGGCTAATCAAGCCTGGTGATAGCTGGTTCTCCCCGAAAGCTATTTAGGTAGCGCCTCGGACGAATACCATTGGGGGTAGAGCACTGTTTCGGCTAGGGGGTCATCCCGACTTACCAAACCGATGCAAACTCCGAATACCAATGAGTACTATCCGGGAGACAGACTGCGGGTGCTAACGTCCGTAGTCAAGAGGAAAACAATCCAGACCGCCAGCTAAGGTCCCTAAATCATAGTTAAGTGGGAAACGATGTGGGAAGGCATAGACAGCTAGGAGGTTGGCTTAGAAGCAGCCACCCTTTAAAGAAAGCGTAATAGCTCACTAGTCGAGTCGGCCTGCGCGGAAGATGTAACGGGGCTAAAACTATGTACCGAAGCTGCGGATTTGCAATTTATTGCAAGTGGTAGGGGAGCGTTCTGTAAGCCGATGAAGGTGGATTGAGAAGTCTGCTGGAGGTATCAGAAGTGCGAATGCTGACGTGAGTAACGATAAAACGGGTGAAAAACCCGTTCGCTGAAAGACCAAGGGTTCCAGTCCAACGTTAATCGGGGCTGGGTGAGTCGACCCCTAAGGCGAGGCCGAGAGGCGTAGTCGATGGGAAATTGGTTAATATTCCAATACTTCTGTGTAATGCGATGAGAGGACGGAGAAGGTTAAGTCAGCCTGGCGTTGGTTGTCCAGGTGGAAGATTGTAGGCATGTATCTTAGGCAAATCCGGGGTACTCTATGCTGAGAATCGATAGCAAGCTAGTTTACTAGCGAAGTGGCTGATACCATACTTCCAGGAAAAGTCTCTAAGCTTCAGTTACACAGGAATCGTACCCGAAACCGACACAGGTGGTCAGGTCGAGTAGACCAAAGCGCTTGAGAGAACTCTGCTGAAGGAACTAGGCAAAATGGTACCGTAACTTCGGGAGAAGGTACGCTGCCGGCGGTGATAGGACTTGCTCCTTGAGCTACTGGCAGCCTCAGAAACCAGGCCGCTGCAACTGTTTATTAAAAACATAGCACTCTGCAAACACGAAAGTGGACGTATAGGGTGTGATGCCTGCCCGGTGCTGGAAGGTTAATTGATGGGGTTAGCGTAAGCGAAGCTCTTGATCGAAGCCCCAGTAAACGGCGGCCGTAACTATAACGGTCCTAAGGTAGCGAAATTCCTTGTCGGGTAAGTTCCGACCTGCACGAATGGCATAATGATGGCGGCGCTGTCTCCAGCAGAGGCTCAGTGAAATCGAATTCGCCGTGAAGATGCGGTGTACCCGCGGCTAGACGGAAAGACCCCGTGAACCTTTACTGCAGCTTGACATTGAACTTTGATCTTACTTGTGTAGGATAGGTGGGAGGCTTTGAAGTAGAAACGCCAGTTTCTATGGAGCCGTCCTTGAAATACCACCCTGGTAATATTGAGGTTCTAACTCTGCTCCATTATCTGGAGCGAGGACCATGTCTGGTGGGTAGTTTGACTGGGGCGGTCTCCTCCTAAAGAGTAACGGAGGAGTACGAAGGTGCGCTCAGCGTGGTCGGAAATCACGCGTAGAGTATAAAGGCAAAAGCGCGCTTAACTGCGAGACCCACAAGTCGAGCAGGTACGAAAGTAGGTCTTAGTGATCCGGTGGTTCTGTATGGAAGGGCCATCGCTCAACGGATAAAAGGTACTCTGGGGATAACAGGCTGATACCGCCCAAGAGTTCATATCGACGGCGGTGTTTGGCACCTCGATGTCGGCTCATCTCATCCTGGGGCTGAAGCAGGTCCCAAGGGTATGGCTGTTCGCCATTTAAAGAGGTACGCGAGCTGGGTTTAGAACGTCGTGAGACAGTTCGGTCCCTATCTACCGTGGGCGTTGGAAATTTGAGAGGATCTGCTCCTAGTACGAGAGGACCAGAGTGGACGAACCTCTGGTGTACCGGTTGTGACGCCAGTCGCATCGCCGGGTAGCTATGTTCGGAAGGGATAACCGCTGAAAGCATCTAAGCGGGAAGCCTACCTCAAGATTAGATTTCCCAAGGACTTTATGTCCTCTAAAGAGCCGTTGAAGACTACAACGTTGATAGGTTGGATGTGGAAGTACGGTGACGTATGAAGCTGACCAATACTAATTACTCGTGAGGCTTGACTATACAACACCCAAACAGTTGGTGTTGTGGTTCAAATCATGACAAATAACTTGATTTAGTTAGATAAAACGCTAAACTGCACAAATTAAAGCAACTCAAATAGCTGTTAATAACTTCTTTGACCAAGCAAAGGCACGCAAATAATATATGCGAATAAGACCCAAGCAAAGTCACAACAGTTGTGCTGGCGACAATAGCAAGAGTGAACCACCTGATCCCTTCCCGAACTCAGAAGTGAAACCTCTTAGCGCTGATGGTAGTGTGGGGTTACCCATGTGAGAGTAAGTCATCGCCAGCTCATTATTCTAAACACC
>NZ_JBWYIZ010000025.1:0-4809 GCF_056779995.1 Acinetobacter sp. ANC_7504
CTGTCTATATTCTGTGAGTTGTATTGCTAGTTCACTTTTTACAGTTATCCAACTACTCAATAGATTGAATAGCATTAAACATGTTGCTGTTATTGTTGTTTCATCTTTGGCATTAATCAATACAGGTATTCTAGTTAATACATCATCTTTAAAAGTATTATCCGTTTTAGGATTAATAGAATAATCATTGATTGCAAGAACTTCACTTTGAATCTGTTTGAGCTTTTCTATATTTTCTTGAACGACTACAAGAATCTCTGAAACTTCGTTGCCTTCGCTATCGTTTATAACTACAGCTTTACTGTCCTCACTCAAATAAAATGAACTTTTGGAAACCTTATTATTTCCGCCCCCATTAATCTCAACGCCAGTAGCCATATACATCCTTTAAAATAGAAATAAAGTAGATTATACATTAAGTGAACAAGCTTTATTTTTTAAACAAAGCATCTATTTTAGATACTATAGGGCAAGGACACACAAAGGGTACTCTATACAAAAACTAAAGTTTTCGATAGAGTTCCCTTTTGTGCCTTGCAAGGGAAGTCTCCCTTGACCCTCTTTCGACATTTTTATTTAAGAATTACGGCCATCAAAGATGGACATATTTCTTAAATAAAAAAGCCGACCCAATCAACGAAACGGATTTAGTCATGACTAAAAAAGAAATCGTCAAAAGACAGAAAGAAATTAAAGTCCGTTTAACAGAAGCGGAACATCAAGCATTACTTGAACGTATGACAGGTGGGGAGTTGGCAACGTGGATAAGACAAACCTGTTTAGAAGAAAAACCGAATAAAAAACGAAATTATAAAGTTGCAGATCCTCAACTTTTAGCAGCACTTGGGCGTATTGGTGGCAACCTGAATCAAATTGCTAGGCAAGTAAATACGGTTGAATCAGATATAGAGAAAATCAGAGCTTTTGCAGAACTAGCAATCATTAGAGAACAATTACAAAAGGTTCTAGCTGACTATGATCGTTAAATTTCTAGGAAATAAAGGCGGTGGCAGCGCAAGTGCAACCATTGATTACCTACTTGGTGAAGATAGAGACCGGTTTGGTGCAGTTTTATTAAGTGGTGATCCTGAACTCACACAACGATTAGCGGATAATTTGGATTTCCAAAATCGTTATACTGTAGGTGTTTTATCGTTTGAAGAAGTCAATCTTGAAGAAAAACAAAAACAAGAAATCATGCAGAGCTTTGAAGAAACGCTCCTTGCAGGCTTAGATCGAGATCAATATGACATCACTTGGATAGAACATACCGACAAAGGACGTTTAGAATTAAATTTCGTTATTCCAAATGTCGAATTAAGTACTGGAAAACGCTTACAGCCTTATTTTGATCAAGCAGACCGTCCATTGGTGGAAAATTGGAAACAAGTTACCAATTTTAATTATGGATTATCAGACCCTCATGCACCTGATAAAGCCCAAGCTATAAAAACTTTGAACAGCCAAAATTTGCCTGAAAATGTCAAAGAAATAAAACAACAGATTGGTACAGCGATAGCAGAGCAGATCAGCAACGGAAATATCCAAAATCGGCAAGATGTTGTCAATACGCTTGAAAATGCAGGTTTTGAAATCACACGGCAAACAGAACGATCAATCAGTATTAAAAATCCTGACGGCAAAAGAAATATACGTTTAGAGGGCGTAATTTATGAAAATCGACAATTTGATAAACAACTTGCAGAAGAACACAGCCGAGCAGGACAGGATTATCAAAGAACAAGCCGAGAGCGTTACGAAACAGCATCTGGAAAGCTACACCGCTTTGTTGAAAATAAACAACGAGCAAACCAAGAAACTTTTAAGCTCAAATCTTCAGATTATCCAAGACCAACAGCCGAAAATCAGAAACGCTTTGCGTTTGAATATACTCAAGGGAACAGTGTTGGGCGTGTTGATTTCAATGTTTCTGATATTTCTAGGCATGAATTTTTGGCTAGGAAAGCAAATCCAAGCCAAGAATCAGGAACTAGCAGAACTGAACTTCAAAATCGACCAAACACCTTTGGAAAAACAAATCTTACGCAGAGTGAAATTAGTCGAGAGCGAGGACAAGAAAAGCATGTTCATCGTGGCGAAGAACAGCAAGAAAGCCAAAGCATTCGAGAATACCAACGATCAAATGGTACTCAAGCTCACCAAGTAAAGACTGATTTAAAAAACCCTTTTGAGAATCCATTTAATCAGTCAAGTGATGGAATGGAGCTTTTACAAAAAAGTGGTTATCTATTTGAAAATTTACCAAGCCAAAAACAGATAAAACAGCCTGAAAAAGATCAATCTAATACATCGGAACAAGACAATGCCAAACGACTTCATGAATCGCTACAACGAATTATTGAACTCTTTAGAGAAACAGTTGAACGATTTAAACAAAATAAATCAAAGACAGACCGAGCAGATAGAAGCCTTGAACGATCAGAATCAAGTATTGAGAGTGCAGAACGAGGAATTGACCAGTCAAAATCAACAGTTAAACAATCTGAACAGCAGATTACGAGAGCTGAACAGCAAATTGATGCCCAAATAAAGTTAGAGCAAAAATCAAATAAAAAAGATTATGGTATGGAAAGGTAGAAAAATATTATTTTTTGGCGTACATTTGATTTACTATAATACGCATTATGTAAAATATAGGTGATGAAGTGGCTACAACAAATTTTAATCTTCGACTTGAACAAGATTTACGTGATAAAGCATTTCCAGTATTTGAGCGTTACGGATTGAGTGCATCACAAGCTTTCAAATTATTTTTAACTCAAGTTGCTGAAACGAATAAAATCCCTTTGTCTTTTGATTATGCAGAAGATGATAATGTACCGAATAGTGTGACTAGAAAAGCATTGCTTGAAGCTAAAAATAGAACTGATTTCTCAGAAGCTTATGCAACACCTGAAGACTTTATGAAAGCAATGCAAGAATTAGCCAATGCGTAAAATATTAGCTGAAAGTCAATTTAAACGAGATATTAAAAAGCAATTTTTAGAGCTAATTACACCTGCATGGGCAGAAGTATTGCATTGTCTTTGCAATGATCTCGAATTACCTGAAAAATATTGTGATCACAGTCTTACTGGGGATTGGATTGGTTTTCGAGATTGTCACGTAAAACCCGATTTAGTATTAATCTATGCTACAAAAGAGGACTATTTACAATTGGTACGAATTGGTAGTCATTCTGAATTATTTGGAAAACGTAGAAATAAATAGGACTGATATAAGTCAATAAAAATCAATTAGTTGTTTAGATTAAAAATAGTGTAGTATTTTCTATAGGCGAAAAAAAAGCAGGTCGGCAAACCTACTTTTTTCTCATTGTTTAACAAATACTTAAAGCATCGCTAAACTCAAATATATATTAGTATTTTACCGATGTTTTGAGCATTTGCAACATACAGGACGTTGCAAAAGGTGAAAAACGTACAATTAAGCGATTTTTTTGAAAATCTTGCTCATAAACCATACTGTGCAGATGAATTACTGTATGGCTTACAAATAAGACCCAAAAAAACGGCAATCAACATGCAATATATACAGGGTAATCAGCCTTGTATGATTCATTACTTCTTTTTTGACATAGATAGTGCAGAAGCTGTCATGGCTTGGCATGATGCAAATCTACCAATGCCTTATTGGACAGCACAGACCCAAAAGAATGGTCATGCTCATATCTGCTATAAATTAGAAATACCTCTGTGTACCAGTGAATTAGCCAGTCAAAAAGCTATTAGTTATGCTGCTAAAATTCAAGCTGGACTTGCAAATAAACTTGGTGCCGATGTTGGCTATAGCCATCTCATTACAAAAAACCCTTTTCATGCTGATTGGCGTACAACCTTTTGGACTGAAAGAGCCTATACGCTCGATTATTTAGCTGATTTTGTAGAGTTACCAAAGAAATTAAGCAAGAAACAGGAAGTTTCAGGACTTGGACGTAACTGCACACTGTTCGATACAGTGCGTAAATGGGCATATACAGCTGTTAGAGACTATTTACATCATAATAGTAGCCTTATATGGGAAAAAGCTGTTTTAACGCATTTAGAAGCATTGAATAGGGATTTTGAAGAACCATTGCCCTATAGCGAGATTAAAGCTACAGCTAAAAGTATTGCTAACTATTGTTGGCGTAATTTTTCGTATGCTGGGTTTAGCGAATGGCAATCTAATAATGCAAAACGAGCTAATGCGAAAGGGGCATGTTCATTAGGTGGAAAGGCTAAATCTGCCAAATACGATAAATTGAGAGAGCAGGCTAAGAAATTAAGAGAGGAAGGATTAAGCTTTAGTAAGATCTCAGTAGAGCTAGGATGTACTAAAGCAACTGCAATTAAATGGTGTAAATCGGTATAAGTGCCGCCATATCAGATATCAGCCGTTTTGCTTCTATCTGATATGGTTTTTTTTATTTATACATGTAGTGTTTTATAAGAGCTGATAATAAATTTAATCTGAATCTACTTGATGATCTTAAATTATTCATTGTTGTTTCAGTTACTTCTGAATCCCAACAATTATCTAATTTCACACCTTTGTCACAGTCATTAATTGTAGTCCCGCTTATTTGTATTTCTCTACTATTTGAAGCTTCTATTGCTACATCGCAATTTTCAAAACTGCAATCAATAATTTTAGCGCCTATGCAATTATCCATTCTTATTCCAGCCATTTTAACCTCCAACTAAAGAGGTAATGAACTGTCTATATTCTGTGAGTTGTATTGCTAGTTCACTTTTTACAGTTATCCAACTACTCAATAGATTGAATAGCATTAAACATGTTGCTGTT
>NZ_JBWYIZ010000026.1:0-1193 GCF_056779995.1 Acinetobacter sp. ANC_7504
TAGAGCAAATGGATGTGATTGAGCTGAACGAAGCGTTTGCAGCACAAGCATTGGCGTGTACACGTGACCTAGGTTTAGCCGACGATGATGCACGTGTAAACCCAAATGGTGGTGCAATTGCACTGGGTCATCCATTGGGTGCATCAGGTGCGCGTTTGGTGACGACTGCTCTCAACCAACTAGAAGCAACTGGTGGCAAATATGCATTGTGCTCTATGTGTATTGGTGTGGGTCAAGGCATCGCTTTAATTATCGAACGTGTTTAACTATTAAAAACCCCCTCCCTTTTCTAAAGGGAGGTCGGGAGGGATTCTATGCCTACTTTTTCTTCAAATGATGCGCAAATCAATTATCAAACTTTTGGTGATTCAAGCAAGCCTGCTCTTGTTTTCTCTAACTCTTTAGGGACAAATTTCAGCATGTGGCAATCACAAATTGAGTTTTTTAAAGCTTCTCATTACGTGATTTGTTATGACACACGTGGTCATGGTGCATCGGACGCGCCTCAAGGTCCATATACCATTGATCAACTTGGTCAAGATGTGGTGAATTTACTCGACCATTTAAATGTTGAAAAAGCTGCATTCTGTGGTATTTCGATGGGTGGTTTGACAGGCCAATGGTTAGCGATCAATCATCCTCAACGCTTTAGTCATGTGATTGTGTGTAATACCGCCGCTAAAATTGGCAATGAAAATGCTTGGAATGATCGTGCCGTATTGGTTCGTGAACAAGGTTTAGCACCGATTGCATCAACGGCTGCAGGTCGTTGGTTTACAGATCCCTTTATCCAAAGCAACCCAGCAGTGATTGAAAAACTTTCAAACGACTTAGGAGCTGGCAGCCCTGAAGGTTATGCAAGCTGCTGTGAAGCTTTGGCTAAGGCGGATGTGCGTGAACAACTCAAACAGATTTCGATTCCTGTATTGATTATTGCAGGTCAGCAAGACCCTGTGACCACTGTGGCAGATGGTCAGTTTATGCAAGCCGCGATTGCGGGTAGTCAACTTGTTGAGATTAATGCTTCGCACATTTCGAATGTTGAACAACCACAGGCGTTTAACCAAGCTGTGGCTGAATTTATTCAGGCTTAAGTTCGGAACAACTCAAACCTGAACTCAGGAAACATCACTTGTCACGGGTGACTCATCTTGACGCTTTGCCAGATTGCTCCACCAGTCTGGCTTTTTTTT
>NZ_JBWYIZ010000027.1:0-887 GCF_056779995.1 Acinetobacter sp. ANC_7504
CCTTTGAGGTCTTGGATCCATGCAGGGCTGATGTGCCATGCTTGTTCGAGGCCTAGGCTGGCATTGTCTTGGTGGTCACTGTGTTGGTGTTTGCTTTGGACTGACCCTGCGCCTTCTTCTTGTTCGAGGGCTGTGGCTTGCCAGCGTTGTAGGTGGACTGCGGTGGGTTGTAGGCTACGTTGTCCGATAAAACTGGTGATGCTATCAAATTGTTCTGTCGCATCACTACGGTGGTAGCGGATGTTGCGTCGGTTAAGCGCTTGGTATTGGCTGTTGTCATCAATCAGGCGGAGCTTTTGTGCTTCGATCGGGCTGTTGTTGCTCGGTACAATCGGTTGGGCTTCATCAATGAGCCAGTTAATGCCTTCACTGCGTAGTAAGCGAGTCAGAAAGTCGTAGTCGCTTTCGTTGCTTTGCATGATGAAGGGTCGGATGTCGTATTGTTGTTGTAGTCCACTGTGGTCTAGGCTGAGGCTAGAGGCAAAGAGTGGGCTTTTGTTTTGCCATTCTTCAAAGAGGATTTCCATCACTTCGACCACGGATTTATTCATAAATACGCGGCTGTTGCGGCGTTTGTGCCACAAGTTTGTTGCATCGTTGAGCGTGAGTTTGTAGAGGGTCAGTGCCCCATCGCTTTGTCCTTGTGAGGCTTCGGTGATGATGCCAGTGGTTCTAAACAGGGTGCCTTGATCAGTGACTTGATCGACGGCCACTTGTGTGCCGATGAATTGTTTGAGTGGAATTAAGGCATTGGTCGAGAGACAGACGAGTTCTGCTTGCACGCCTTCGTTAAGGGCATGGCTGCCATCGATGCGTTGTAGGAAGACTTGGCTATTCAGCTGTGAATGACTGAATTGGATGTGGAGGGCTCTGTTTTGGGCGGTTAG
>NZ_JBWYIZ010000028.1:0-706 GCF_056779995.1 Acinetobacter sp. ANC_7504
GCGTTAGATGCCGCGCAAGCAGCAGTCGATGCTGCGATTGCAGAAGCACAAACAGCAATCGATAACTTAGAAGATGAGGCAGCACAAGCCGAGCTACAAGCACAGTTAGATGGTATTGCTGACTTGAGTGTACCGCCAGTGAGTGGTTCACTCGAAGAAGCGACCGACTTGGTGACAGCAGCAGAACAACTGCGAGCGGAGAAGCAAGCAGCCCTCGAGGCCTTAGCCGATGCAGATGACAATGGCGTAACCACACCAGCAGAATATGCAGCAGCCTTGGCTGAGCTTGAAGCAGCACAAGCAGAAGTAGATGCCGCGATTGCAGCGGCTCAGGCAGCACTGGATGAACTGGCGCCAAGTGAGGCACAGGCAGCATTACAAACACGATTAGATGCCATCGCAGACCTGACTGTACCGCCTGTCAATGATGAAGATGGCAATGGTCGTGATGATGCGATTGATGCTGCAGCAGGTCTTGTACAAGAAGCGATTGATCTTAGAAATGAGAAACAAGCAGATCTAGAAGCCCTTGCAGATTCAGATGGAGATGACAAAGTTTCCCAAGAAGAATACGAAGCAGCATTAGCGGCGTTAGATGCCGCGCAAGCAGCAGTCGATGCTGCGATTGCAGAAGCACAAACAGCAATCGATAACTTAGAAGATGAGGCAGCACAAGCCGAGCTACAAGCACAGTTAGATGGTATTG
>NZ_JBWYIZ010000029.1:0-658 GCF_056779995.1 Acinetobacter sp. ANC_7504
GTAACACAGGTGAATCTCAGCCAGAGAGCTTCGAGGTTGACACAGTAGCGCCTGAATTAACCATCGATGAGCTTAAGCCAACAAACGATACTACACCAACAATCTCAGGTAAGACTGAGCCAGGTGCAACAGTAAAAGTTGAAATCTTAGACAAAGATGGCAACCCTGTAGCAACAGGTGATGCGACTGTAGATCCAGAAGGTAACTGGTCGTTCACACCGACTGAAGAATTACCAGAAGGTGAATATACAGTTAAAGCTGAAGCGAAAGATGCGGTAGGTAATACTGCTACTGAAACTGCGGATGGCAAATTAACTGTAGATACAACTGCACCATCTGATACCGATGTAACAATTGATCCAATTGCGGATACAAACGATACAACACCAGAAATCACAGGTACAACTGAACCAGGAACAACAGTAAATGTCGTTGTTAAAGACAAAGACGGTCAAGTTGTTGCAGAAGGTCCAGCGACAGTTACAGGTGACACATGGACATATACACCATCAGTTGAATTGGCAGATGGCGAATATGACGTAGTTGCAAAAGCAACAGATCAAGCAGGTAACACAGGTGAATCTCAGCCAGAGAGCTTCGAGGTTGACACAGTAGCGCCTGAATTAACCATCGATGAGCTTAAGCCAACAAACGATAC
>NZ_JBWYIZ010000030.1:0-531 GCF_056779995.1 Acinetobacter sp. ANC_7504
CTTTGGCGTTGTTTAAGCTACTTTCGAGTTGTTGTTTGGCTTCGCTTGCATCGAGATGGTTTGCTTTGGCTTGTTCTTGTTTGTAGGTGGAAATGAGTATGCCTTCGCCCGCTCGTACTGCCCCCCATTGGTCAGTTCTGAGTTCGAAGCCTTCACCTCGTCCTTCACTTTCTGCTGTTGCTTTGGGATGACTGAGATTCCCTAGGTTGAGTTGGCTCGCCCCGTGGGTGTTTTGCAGTTGGGTGGAGATTTGTCCTGTGGTGTCATCAAAGCGGAGTTGTCCATAGCCTTCGCCTTGGACTTCTTTACTTTTAATCCCTGCGAGTTTTTTGGTGTCCGGCAGTTGGCCTTGACTGTCAAATCGGGTTGGGCTGCGTTGGGCTTCATGTAGGCGGCCCACCACAAAGGGACGGTCGATGTTGCCGTCAAAGAAGTCGATAACCACGATTTCATTGATTCGAGGAAGGAAGCGTGCGCCATAGCCTTCGCCTGCCCATGGGGTCAGTACATCGACCCAAGCTGAATCGGTGT
>NZ_JBWYIZ010000031.1:0-517 GCF_056779995.1 Acinetobacter sp. ANC_7504
GCGTTAATTAACTCAGGGTCACGGTCTTCTTCCGCAGGGGGTGGACCAAAGGCCAATAAACCATTTTCAGAATGTAAAAAGACATCTTTGTCAGCAGGTAAATAGCTCGAGATTTTAGTTGGTAAACCAATCCCAAGGTTGACATAAGCACCATCAGGAATATCTTGTGCAACACGTTCAGCAATTTGATCACGGGTTAATTTTTGATAACTCATTTTATTTCTCCAATCTCAAATTACTGCGCAGGTTGAACTTGTACAACGTGTTGTACAAAGATCCCTGGGGTGATGATGTGTTCAGGATCTAAGGCACCGAGTTCCACGACTTCTGATACTTGTGCGATGGTGATATCTGCTGCCATGGCCATAATTGGACCAAAGTTACGTGCAGATTTACGGTACACCAAGTTCCCCCAGCGATCGCCCTTATGCGCTTTAATTAACGCAAAGTCAGCTTTGATTGGATTTTCTAAAACGTAGTCTTTACCTTCATAATTCATGGTTGGTTTGCCTTCAGC
>NZ_JBWYIZ010000032.1:0-487 GCF_056779995.1 Acinetobacter sp. ANC_7504
GCTGATCAAGACCAATTTGCTTTAACCAGCCAACAGCGTACGGCTGCAGCGCAAGCACGTGGTTTCTTTGATCAAGAAATCGTGCCTGTGACTATTCCACAGCGTAAAGGTGATGCGGTTGTGGTGGCAAAAGATGAACATCCTCGTGCATCAACCACTTTAGAAGCCTTAACCAAGTTAAAACCTGTTGTAAAAACAGACGGTACAGTAACCGCAGGTAATGCATCAGGGATTAACGATGGTGCTGCTGCGATTCTGATTGCGTCTGATGAAGCTGTTGAAAAATATGGTTTAAAACCTCGTGCCAAAGTGATTGGTGCAACCACCGTTGGGGTTGAACCTCGCATTATGGGCTTTGGTCCGGCACCTGCGATTAAAAAGTTACTGGCTCAAACAGGTTTAACACTAGAGCAAATGGATGTGATTGAGCTGAACGAAGCGTTTGCAGCACAAGCATTGGCGTGTACACGTGACCTAGGTTTAGCCG
>NZ_JBWYIZ010000033.1:0-480 GCF_056779995.1 Acinetobacter sp. ANC_7504
GAATGATGTAATCAAACGCTGACAGTGATGCTTTCGCGCCTTCACCAGTGGCAATGATGATTTGTTTATAAGGTACTGTTGTACAGTCACCCGCAGCGAATACACCTTTTACATTGGTTTCGTTGCGATCGTTAATCACAATCTCACCACGGTTTGAAAGCTCAACCTCTGTCGTTTTGAGGAAATCCGTATTTGGCAACAAACCAATTTGTACGAAGATGCCCGCAAGTTCAACAATGTGCTCCTCATCCGTCGCACGGTCTTTGTATTTCAGTGCAGTCACTTGTTTGCCATCACCCACAACTTCTGTAGACAACGCATTTTTGATGACAGTCGTATTTGGCAAGCTGTTCAATTTATCTTGAAGTACTTGGTCAGCACGCAGCTTAGTATCAAACTCAACTAAAGTGACATGCTCAACAATACCCGCAAGGTCAATTGCCGCTTCAACACCAGAGTTACCACCACCGATCACAGCCA
>NZ_JBWYIZ010000034.1:0-463 GCF_056779995.1 Acinetobacter sp. ANC_7504
TTTGGGATGACTTTGCATTTGCAACGCGTGATGGCTTAGTGGCAACTGCTGTAGACGTAACTGATGAAGCTGAAATTGCTCGTCGTGGTCTAAAAGGTGCGTTCAAACATATTCAATTTGACATTGAATTAGTGAAAGACGTTGAAGGTGCGCCTTCTACTGAAGTTGAACGCCGCCGCGCATCAGCTTAAAAATAATAAAGGGATGGATTTCGCATCCATCCTTTATCTTATTCAACTAAAGAATTTAGACCAATCCAAATCTAATCATTTTGATTTGTTTAAATTTTTGCAAGACCGAAAAGGATATAGATAGCTTTATCTATAAAACGCTATGATTGATAAATCTCAAAAGACTTTAACCGAGGCCCTCTCCCAAATTAAAGACGGTTCAACCATTATGATTGGTGGGTTTGGTACTGCAGGTCAGCCTGCTGAACTCATCGATGGCTTAATTGAACTCG
>NZ_JBWYIZ010000035.1:0-436 GCF_056779995.1 Acinetobacter sp. ANC_7504
AGGAAGATCTCATGGCTAAGGCTAAGTTTGAACGTAATAAGCCACACGTTAACGTGGGCACAATCGGTCACGTTGACCATGGTAAAACAACTTTAACTGCTGCTATCGCAACTGTATGTGCGAAGAAATTCGGTGGTGAAGCTAAAGACTACGCTGCAATCGACTCTGCACCAGAAGAAAAAGCACGTGGTATTACAATTAATACATCACACGTAGAATACGATTCTCCAACTCGTCACTACGCTCACGTAGACTGCCCGGGCCACGCCGATTATGTTAAAAACATGATTACTGGTGCTGCTCAAATGGACGGCGCGATCCTTGTATGTGCTGCGACTGATGGTCCAATGCCACAAACTCGTGAACACATCCTTCTTTCTCGCCAAGTAGGTGTTCCATACATCGTTGTATTCTTAAACAAATGTGACCTTGTAGA
>NZ_JBWYIZ010000036.1:0-399 GCF_056779995.1 Acinetobacter sp. ANC_7504
TGAACTGTTCAGCCACGTTTTCAGCCGTTTGCGGCATGGTTTCAACACCATACATTTCTTTAAGCTTCGGGTTGATAAAACGCCAGCCCATTGTGGTGTCTTCAATCTTTTGACTACGACCAAATGCACTCTCAGATTTACCCATCACAAATGGAGCACGTGACATGGATTCAACACCACCTGCCACAATTACGTCAGCCTCACCAGCTTTAATGGCACGCGCGGCCATTGCCACAGTATCGAGTGATGAACCACATAAACGGTTGACTGTGGTTGCAGGTACTGTATAAGGGATACCTGCTAAAAGCGCCGACATACGACCGACGTTACGATTATCTTCACCGGCTTGGTTGGCACAGCCAAATAAAACGTCATCGACGACATTCCAATCCACAGAAG
>NZ_JBWYIZ010000037.1:0-399 GCF_056779995.1 Acinetobacter sp. ANC_7504
AGCTCGATACTAATTCTGCTGCGAAAGATGCTGAAAAGCTCAATGCCAAAGATGCATTTGACGTGCTTGTGATCGGTGGTGGTCCTGCAGGTAACACATCTGCAATCTATGCCGCTCGTAAAGGTATCCGTACGGGGATCGTTGCTGAGCGCATGGGTGGTCAAGTCATGGACACCATGGATATTGAAAACTTCACATCAGTGCAAAAGACGCAAGGTCCTAAGTTTGCGGCTGAAATGGAAGCACATGTTCGTGAATACGGTGTCGACATCATGAACCTACAACGTGTGTCTGACATCAAAGGTGCGGATGAAACTGCCAACGGTTTAGTTGAAGTGACTTTAGAGAATGGTGCAAAACTTGAATCGAAAACGGTCATCCTGTCTACAGGTGCTCGTT
>NZ_JBWYIZ010000038.1:0-390 GCF_056779995.1 Acinetobacter sp. ANC_7504
GAAGGAAGCGTGCGCCATAGCCTTCGCCTGCCCATGGGGTCAGTACATCGACCCAAGCTGAATCGGTGTCGTTGTTGTTACTGCCGGCACCGCCATCAAATTGGTGGTCTTCTGCTCGGGTAAACAGGAAGCGTACTTTGATGCGTCCCCATTCATCGACATGGATTTCTTCTCCTGCAGGTCCCACCACTTTGGCGCGTTGCGGATGGGTGCTGGGTCGATGTTGTAAGGGGTTGTATTCGGGTACGGTTTTGATGTTGCGTCGTTGTAGGATGAGTTCGCTGGCTTGGCGTTCTTGATCCTTGTGGGTTGCTTGGTTGGTGTCTGTCTTGTGTTTTGGCGTCCATTGGCTGCGTTGTAGCAGTTGTTGGACTTGTTGGTCTAAGTCTT
>NZ_JBWYIZ010000039.1:0-390 GCF_056779995.1 Acinetobacter sp. ANC_7504
CACATTTCAAACCTGTCGCAGGATAAGTCAGCTCAGCAACGATTTTCGGTTCGCCTTTTTTAGTGACATGATCGGTGGTAATAAAGACTTTCTTCGCACCCACGGCTAAATCCATTGCACCACCCACAGCAGGAATGGCATCAGGTGCACCGGTATGCCAGTTTGCAAGATCACCATTTTCTGCCACTTGGAAAGCACCCAGTACCGCGATGTCTAAATGACCACCACGCATCATGGCAAATGAATCACCATGATGGAAGAAAGCTCCGCCTTCTAGCAGGGTTACAAACTCTTTACCTGCGTTAATTAACTCAGGGTCACGGTCTTCTTCCGCAGGGGGTGGACCAAAGGCCAATAAACCATTTTCAGAATGTAAAAAGACATCTTTGT
>NZ_JBWYIZ010000040.1:0-386 GCF_056779995.1 Acinetobacter sp. ANC_7504
GAGCTGTTCCAATGCCGAAAAGATGTTGGCAAGCATGGTTATTATCTGTCTTTTATAATTTAGTAAGGCTAAAGAATTTCTTAATATTTAAACAAAAAACAGACACGATAAACAGGTCCTGTTACACAAAACACCCATTTATTGTGAAATAAAATTACAAATAAAATACAGATTTGATTTAGTAAATAATATAGATCAAGTTAATGATTACAAAAAAAGAGGCTGAAGTGTTAGCATCTTCAACCTCTGTAAACTACAAAACTAAGAACTTCTTATTTAAAGAATATGATTGAACTACTGTCCAGAACGAATGATGTAATCAAACGCTGACAGTGATGCTTTCGCGCCTTCACCAGTGGCAATGATGATTTGTTTATAAGGTACTG
>NZ_JBWYIZ010000041.1:0-381 GCF_056779995.1 Acinetobacter sp. ANC_7504
GTTTTGGCGTCCATTGGCTGCGTTGTAGCAGTTGTTGGACTTGTTGGTCTAAGTCTTTGGGTAGGTTGTTTTGGTTGTAGTAGCGTTTGCCTACAATGAGGAATTCTTGGTCAGCTCCGCTGTGTTGTTCAATTTCTGGATGGCCATCGAGTTTGAACCAGTAGCCGACTTGGCTGTCTCTGACGCTGGCTTTGGCGATGAATTGTTTGCTTTGTCCAGCGTAGTAGTCGCTAAGGTGTTGGTTGAGTTTTTCGACTTGGCTGTTGCCTGAGGCGGTGGCTTGGTCTTCGCCTTTGAGGTCTTGGATCCATGCAGGGCTGATGTGCCATGCTTGTTCGAGGCCTAGGCTGGCATTGTCTTGGTGGTCACTGTGTTGGTGTT
>NZ_JBWYIZ010000042.1:0-327 GCF_056779995.1 Acinetobacter sp. ANC_7504
AAAAATCAAAGATACTTTAGAAACTGCAGTGAAAAAAGCTACAGCGGAAGAAGTAACTGAAGATGCAGCTGAAGAAGCATTAAAAGCTGCGGTTGAAGAAGCGCAAAAAGATATTAATGATGGCATATTCACAGGTGCTGATAAAGAAGCAGTTGAAGCAGCGATTGCTGAAGCAGAGAAATCACTGACAGAAGACAATGGTGATTTATCAAATCAGGACTTTGATGATGCACGTGAAGCATTAGAAACAATCGTTGAAAATGCAAAAACGGATGAGCAAAAGCTAACAGAAGCGATTAAAGAAGTAGAAGACTTAATTGCAGCAGG
>NZ_JBWYIZ010000043.1:0-315 GCF_056779995.1 Acinetobacter sp. ANC_7504
TGGTTGCTGTTGTGCCAGGGTTGTAGATTGCGATCAAGTTAAGTGCTTGAACCACATCTGGACAGTTATGACAGCTTAAAGATACGAATACGTCAAAGTCAGATTTGATTTCTAAAGCTTTGATGGATGCCAATACTTCATCAGATACTTTTGGTGCATAACCAGAAGTTTGTAGCAATGCCAAAATCAAAGAAGTGAACTCATGACCCATTGGTAAGCCTGCAAAGAAGACACGCGGTTCTTCACCTGCTTTTGCAATACCAAAGCTCGGCGCACGTTTATTTTGACCATCAAAACGAGCTGTGACGAATGGAG
>NZ_JBWYIZ010000044.1:0-289 GCF_056779995.1 Acinetobacter sp. ANC_7504
GTTCAGTTGTACCTGTGATTTCTGGTGTTGTATCGTTTGTATCCGCAATTGGATCAATCGTTACATCGGTATCAGATGGTGCAGTTGTATCTACAGTTAATTTGCCATCCGCAGTTTCAGTAGCAGTATTACCCACCGCATCTTTCGCTTCAGCTTTAACTGTATATTCACCTTCTGGTAGTGCTTCAGTCGGTGTATACGACCAGTTACCTTCTGGATCTACAGTCGCATCACCTGTTGCTACAGGGTTGCCATCTTTGTCTAAGATTTCAACTTTTACTGTTGCACC
>NZ_JBWYIZ010000045.1:0-269 GCF_056779995.1 Acinetobacter sp. ANC_7504
CGCAGCTTTTAATGCTTCTTCAGCTGCATCTTCAGTTACTTCTTCCGCTGTAGCTTTTTTCACTGCAGTTTCTAAAGTATCTTTGATTTTTGCTAAATCCGCACCTTCTTCTTCTGCACCTTCTTTCGCTGCCGCAAGTGCTGCTTCTACATCTTTCAGCTGTTGACCATCAAACTTGCCTGCTGCAATTAAGTCTTCTACTTCTTTAATCGCTTCTGTTAGCTTTTGCTCATCCGTTTTTGCATTTTCAACGATTGTTTCTAATGCTT
>NZ_JBWYIZ010000046.1:0-237 GCF_056779995.1 Acinetobacter sp. ANC_7504
TCGCAATCTACAACCCTGGCACAACAGCAACCATGATTGATGGTGCATTCTTCCAAGACGAAGTTGAAGAACGCAAAATCATGGCTGTCCCAATGGTGTTCCAAGACAACGAACATATCGGTCAAGGTCGTATGACATTGGAAGAGATTGTTGCGAAGCTCGATACTAATTCTGCTGCGAAAGATGCTGAAAAGCTCAATGCCAAAGATGCATTTGACGTGCTTGTGATCGGTGGTG
>NZ_JBWYIZ010000047.1:0-231 GCF_056779995.1 Acinetobacter sp. ANC_7504
ATGGTGCAAAACTTGAATCGAAAACGGTCATCCTGTCTACAGGTGCTCGTTGGAGAGAAATGAATGTACCAGGTGAGCAAGAATACAAAACACGTGGTGTTGCGTACTGCCCACACTGTGATGGTCCATTATTCAAAGGCAAACGTGTGGCTGTGATCGGTGGTGGTAACTCTGGTGTTGAAGCGGCAATTGACCTTGCGGGTATTGTTGAGCATGTCACTTTAGTTGAGT
>NZ_JBWYIZ010000048.1:0-216 GCF_056779995.1 Acinetobacter sp. ANC_7504
TAAAATGACGCTAAAAAACCTCTGGATGTATTGATGTCATGGCCTGAATCAATCAAGCCAAGACACTTAAAACTTAACGATCATCTTCACGGATAGAAGATGGGTGGCGATTTAACGCCATTACTTCGATATTCATATATGGGTAAAGCGGAAGACCTTGTAAAATTGAATGAAGCTCTTCATTGCTTTCCACATCAAAAATACTGATGTTTGAAT
>NZ_JBWYIZ010000049.1:0-216 GCF_056779995.1 Acinetobacter sp. ANC_7504
TAAAATGACGCTAAAAAACCTCTGGATGTATTGATGTCATGGCCTGAATCAATCAAGCCAAGACACTTAAAACTTAACGATCATCTTCACGTATAGAAGATGGGTGGCGATTTAACGCCATTACCTCGATATTCATATATGGGTAAAGCGGAAGACCTTGTAAAATTGAATGAAGCTCTTCATTGCTTTCCACATCAAAAATACTGATGTTTGAAT
>NZ_JBWYIZ010000050.1:0-204 GCF_056779995.1 Acinetobacter sp. ANC_7504
TAAGTGCAGCAAGAGCAGAACCACGGATAACTGGAGTGTCATCACCTGGGAAGTCATAAGTAGAAAGAAGTTCACGAACTTCCATTTCAACTAGCTCAAGAAGCTCTTCGTCATCTACAAGGTCACATTTGTTTAAGAATACAACGATGTATGGAACACCTACTTGGCGAGAAAGAAGGATGTGTTCACGAGTTTGTGGCATTG
>NZ_JBWYIZ010000051.1:0-204 GCF_056779995.1 Acinetobacter sp. ANC_7504
AATGCAAAAACGGATGAGCAAAAGCTAACAGAAGCGATTAAAGAAGTAGAAGACTTAATTGCAGCAGGCAAGTTTGATGGTCAACAGCTGACAGATGTAGAAACTGCACTCGGTACTGCAAAAGAAGCTGCGGCACAAGAAGGTGCGGATTTAGCAAAAATCAAAGATACTTTAGAAACTGCAGTGAAAAAAGCTACAGCGGAA